>NZ_JBPODR010000013.1:0-64258 GCF_051201035.1 Thermoanaerobacterium thermosulfurigenes | reverse complement strand
TTGATATTTGTCCAAGTAATTCGAAATTAGTTTATCCATATCTTCTATACGTCTACTCATATCATCTATATGGTCAATGATATTTTTAATTAATTGTTTCTGAAGGGGAGTAAGTACACCATCCACTGCTTTCATAATTTCAGGAATTTTTTTATGCATTGAACCGTGAAGCAATTCTTGAAGTTGTTCTTCATCTAATTTCTTGCCTTCTAAAAGAGCATTTAATATTCTCCTGGAGCTTTTGCCATTGATATCGGAAGTAAAGCTAGATAATTTGATATTAGCTCCTTCTAACATTTTTTGCAGTCGATTCAATTCACGTGCTCGTTCCTCAATTAGGCTTTTGCGATAGCGAGATGCTTCACGCAATTCTCTTTGCTCTCTATCAGGAACATAGCTAGCCTTGAGCAAACCATGCTGGAGAAGATCTGCAATCCATTCTGCGTCTTTTACATCTGTTTTCCGTCCAGGAACAGCTTTCATGTCTCTTGCATTTACTACTATAGCATCTAATCCGGAAAGCTCGAATATGTTGTATAATGGTTTCCAATAAGAAGCAGTGCTTTCCATAGCTATCATTTCACACTTTTCATTAAGTAGCCATGCAGTGAGTTCTCTTAATTCTGCTGTTGTTGTTCCGTACTCACGGATTTCCTGATCATTGCCACGTTTAAAGCAAGCAACTATCATTTTTTTGTGTACATCAATCCCACAACAACGCTCGTATAATCTATCCATAACCTTTCACCTCATAAAGGAAGATTTTACGGCGTGGCTCCCTTATATTTCCTTATTTTACTATGCGTCCTTTTGAACATTTTGTTCTGGACAGATGGTGGTACAAAAAGGAAGCCCGATCAGTTTATTTTACGGGTTTGAAAATCCCAAATAAAACTCGGTCTCTGTGCCGTATAATCTAATTATATCACGATTACTGCTGTCTAACGTGATAGTTTTCGTTTATCGTGATGCTGTCAAAGCATGATGTTTATTTTAGCTAAAATTTATTTTAGCTAAAATTTAATTTTTATTTTAGCTAAAATTTATTTTAGCTAAAATTTAATTTTTTTCAAATTAGTTTATTGTGCTAATTTATGTCAGTGAATTTTCTCACCTATAGTTAACTTTTTTAATTTTTTCATTACGCCATTGGTTTTACCAAAATAATTATAGAGTTTTCTATATTCTTCAAAAATATCCATATACATCTCTGTATATTCTTTGTTCGGCACATATTCTTTCATAAAGGGTGCTGACATAAATTCTGATGCTTCTTCAATACTGTCATATCCACCATTTTTACTTCCTGCCGCAACTGCTCCAAGTATTGCTGACCCTAAAGCAACTGCTTGGTCTGATGAAGATACTTTTATATTGATTCCTAGTACATCTGCATAAATTTGCATCAATAATGAATTTTTCACAGCTATACCACCACATGCATAGAGATTATCAATTGTAACGCCATATTCATTGAAAGTATCAATTATTATTTTTTGTCCAAATGCAGTTGCTTCAATCAAACTTCTATATATTTCTTCGGGTTTTGTTGACAATGTCAGACCTAAAATTAGTCCAGATAAATTAGCATCAACTAATGTCGACCTATTGCCATTAAACCAATCTAAACAAATCAATCCAGAATCTCCGGGTTTTAGTTTTGATGCTTTTTCATTTAAATAGTCAAATATATCCAAATTCTTCCTTTGAGCTTCTACATAATAGTTATATGGAACGCAATTTTTCACATACCAATCAAAGATATCACCTACTGCTGGCTGACCAGCCTCATAACCGTAATAACCAGGTATTACACTATCTTTCACAACTCCTGAAATCCCTGGTACTAATACTTCTTTATCTGATATTGTTATATTACATGTCGATGTACCAATTATTAAAACCATATCACCCTTTTTACTCGCACCAACTGCCGGAAATGCTACATGCGCATCAACTGATGCAACTGCAACAGCAGTATTTTCTGTTAAACCTAATTTATTTGCCATTTCTTTTGTCAAAAAACCTGCTCTCGCACCTATTGGAACAACGTCACCTTTTATTTTTAATCCAATGAAATTCTCAAGAATTGGATTTAACTCCTTTAAAAATTCATTCGAAGGAAATCCGAGCCTATCGTTCCACATAGCTTTAAATCCAGCAGCACAACAATTTCTATTTAATACACCAGTCAATTTAAATACAATCCAATCACCGGCTTCAATAAAAGTATAAGCTGCATCGTATATTTTCGGGCTTTCATCGACTATTTGCATCACTTTTGGAATAAGCCATTCAGATGATATTTTACCACCATATAAATTTAAAAACGGTTCATTCCTTTTTTCGGCTATTTTATTCAGTTTATCTGCCTCATACTGAGCTGCGTGGTGTTTCCATAATTTTACCCAACTATGAGGGTCATGCCTAAATTCTTTTTTATTGCATAATGGGTCACCATTTTTGTCAATAGGAAGGATAGTACATGATGTGAAATCTATTCCTATTCCAATTATATCTTCTGATTTAACATGTCCTTCTCTTATTACTTTTGGAATTATCTCATATATAGCCTCTAAGTAATCATTAGGATCTTGCAGTGCCCAATCATCCTCAAGTTTTGTGTTTGAACCTGGTAAATAATCCTGTATAACACCATGTTTATACTCACTTACAGCAGTTGCAACTTCCTGACCATTTATTACATTCACTAATAATGCCCTAGCAGACAGTGTTCCAAAGTCAAGTCCAATTACATATTTATCCACTATATGCCCCCCTTTCACAAACAAGCAAGTATGGATTTATATAACTTATTTTTTCCCATAGAGCGGTCCAAAGTTTTCGCATGCCCTATAGTCAGCACTTTCTTTGTCCATACCAAAAGCGCTCCATGCACTTGGCCTAAATATTTTTTCTTCTGGAACATTATGCATGCAAACAGGTATCCTAAGAATTGATGATAAAGTTATTAAATCTGCTCCAATATGCCCATAGCTCAGTACTCCATGATTTGCACCCCAATTATTCATAACAGAATATACATCTTTAAATGGTCCTTTTCCTGTAAGAATTGGTGCAAACCAAGTTGTCGGCCACGTCGGATCTGTTCTGTTATCAAGAATATCATGTACATCCTTTGGAAGTTCAACAGAATAACCCTCAGCAATTTGCAATACAGGTCCCAAACCTTTTATTAGATTTAGCCTCATCATTGTTACAGGCATACCACCTTTTGTAGTAAAATATGATGAGTAACCGCCACCCCTGAAATATTCTCTTAAACCTGGTCTCCAAGTTGTAGCGTTAAGGCATTTCTGTACTTCTTCATTATTAATTTCCCAAAATGGCTTCATTGCCGGTTTACCATCAACTGTCATTTCACCTGTTCCATCAAGTGCTGCCGAACCAGAATTTTTAAGATGGATAACTCCATTTAAAGCAAGTCCTGTCGGTTCCCATCCTGTAACTCTTTTTATTGATTCTGGACTCCAATATGTTCTTACATCAGCGAATATCTGTGCTCTATCTGAAAGTAAATGACCAAAAAGCATTGATACACCATTTAAGCTATCATTTTCTGTAGCTAAAATATACGGTTCTCTTATTCCATTCCAATCGAATGAAGAATTTAAAATTGCTTCTGAAAAATCTCCATTTGGAAAATGATCTGTCCACTGTCTTTGTCCTTGGAAACCTGCTGCTATTGCATTGTGACCATTTGATTCTTCAACAAAGCCTAACTCAGCAAGTCTTTCATTTCCTACCATGAGGTCTCTCATAATTAATGTCATTTTTACAACTGTTTCCCATACCCTATCTTTTTCTTCCCTCGAATATACTAAATGTTCTGGATTGTTATCTTTTCCCTCTTTGCAATTTTCTTTTACCCACTTTAATGCTTTGTTAAATTCCTCCTTATCATATATTTCTTCATCCATTCTTCTTACTAACTCTGACATGTCGACATATTCGTTTCTCATGCCAAGATATGTTTCAAAAAAGTCTGGATCAACTTGAGATCCTGCAATACCCATAGAAACACTGCCTATTGATAGATAAGATTTTCCTCTCATTGTAGCAACCGCGAGACCAGCTTTAGCAAATCTAATGAGCTTTTCTTTTACATCTTCAGGTATTGTCATATCATTTGCTTCTTTTACATCCCTGCCATATATACCAAATGCGGGTAATCCTTTCTGATTATGTGCAGCTAATGCTGCTGCAAGGTATACAGCACCAGGTCTCTCTGTCCCATTAAATCCCCATATTGCTTTAGGCATATATGGATCCATATCAATTGTTTCAAACCCATAACACCAAGATGGTGTAACACTTATTGTTAGCCCTACTCCTTCTCTTGCAAATTTTTCAGCTGCTTTTGCTGCTTCCGCAACACCACCAATAGTTGTATCCGCTATGACACATTTTACTGGTTCTCCATTACTATGTTTCACACTATTCTCTAATAATTCTGCAACAGCCTTTGCCATAGCCATTGTCTGCCCTTCAAGTGATTCCCTTATTCCTCTCCTCCGACCATCAATTATCGGACGGATGCCTATTTTAGGCAATGTGCCTATTAATCGTGTAGCCATTATCCATTCCTCCTAAATTTTATAGTAATTGTTTTCTATTGTTATAAAATATATTATTTTATTTTTTTAACAGAATCATTAATAATGAGATCTGATACAAAGACTATCTCCTTTGATGTTACATCTTTGTTTTTTAATTTTTCTAGAATTATTTCTCCAGCTTTCTCTCCTATTAATAAAGCGTTTTGTTTAATACACGTAAGCTTTGGTCTAATCAATTTTTGGTTTCTAATTTCTTCAAATGTAACAAGCGAAATATCACCAGGTATATCTAAATTGCTTTCTTTAAGTGCTAGCATTACACCTTCAGCCATCTGATTATTTGCTGCAAATATAGCTGTTGGCATTTCACCTTGGTTTATAAGTCTTTTTGTCTCTTCGTAAGCCTTTTCCCAGCCAAAATAGCCATTGAGAATAAATTCATTTTTTATATTTATGTTATAATCTCTCATTGCAGTTTTAAACCCTTCAAATCTTTCTCTACCAGTACTCACATTTAAATTGCCATTTACAATACATATATTCTTATGTCCCATTTCTATTAAATACTTTGTTAGTGTATAAGCGCCACCATAATTATCACTTACAACAACATCAGCTTTTGTATTCTTTATTTTTCTATCTACTAAAACAATAGGGATATTTTCTTTTATCAGCTCGTCTACATAGTCATTATCTATATTAGAAGATGATAAAATTATTGCATCAACCCGCTTTTGCGATAACCTCTTAAGTACATTTAATTCTTTTTCAAAATTCTCATCTGTGTTTGATAATATTAAACTATAATCCTCTTTGTTTACTACATAATCAATACCTTTTATCACGTCCATAAAAAACGGGTTAGATATATCCGGCACAACTACACCAATTAAATGAGTTATATTGTTTTTTAAACTTCTTGCTATGCTGTTTGGCTTAAAATTTAAGTCCTTCATAGCATTTAAAACTTTTTCTCTTGTTTCTTTACTAACCGGATAATTATTATTTAAAACTCTTGATACAGTTGCAATAGAGACTTGTGCATATTTTGCAACATCCTTTATTGTTACACTTTCCAAAGTAAATGCCTCCATAGAAATCATTTTCTGTTATATATTAATAATTCGACGTAATTTTTAAAATTCCTTCTTTAAAAATAAACTCTTTAAAAACAAAAACTTTATAAATTTTTTTATTAACATTAACGCTACAAAATATTAGATTTTTAACTATGATTTATAATAACTTTCTGATACTGAATTTTCTTTTTGAATACTGTTTAACACTAATAGCTTTTTATTTTAAAGCAATCATCGAATCTTTTAGGTTTAACATTAATTCAGAATCAACAATATGCAAATCATCAATTATTCCATTATACAGCAAATTCATATTTGGCGAATCTGTATTTAATCCAATATCACTTAATGAAGTAGGAAGTTTAATTGATTTTATAAATTCTTTATAATTTTTAATATCTTCTTCTGAACAACCATTAAATTTCATTTGAATTAAAAGACCTAAAGATACAAGCTCACCATGTAAAAATTCTGTTTGTTGTTGTTTAAAATAACGACAAATTGCATCATAAAAACTATGTGCAATTGCTAATTGTTTACCACCGCTCGCTAAGGACGATGTCAATCCTGTTAGTGCTATATTCATGCATATTACATTTTCAACTTCAGGAGTAATTAATTTCTTCTCTACATCTTCTACAGCCTTTTTACCTATTTTCATGTATTCATCCCAATTTTGCTTTGCAATTCTTAGTGCAATCTCGGAAAGAATTGATTTTTCCCAATTTTGGTCAAAAAACAAACTATAATATATTTCAGGGTACTTTGCCATTGCATCCCCTATACCAGAAGCTAACATTCTTGCAGGACATCTTTTTGTAATTAGTTCTGTATCTACAATTACAGCATCCATTTCATGATTATGATACATATTATTTAAAGGATTACCTTCATCAGAATACAATACGCTAAGAACAGCATAGCTTGCACACGTTGCAGCAGAAGTAGGTACAGTTATTATTCTTTTATCAAGTAGATTAGATACTGCCTTGGCTGTATCAATAGCTTTACCTCCACCTACTCCAACTATTACATCAGCATCGAATTTTCTTGCTTCTTCACTTAACCAGTTTATCTGATTCATTGAGCAAAAACCTTTAAAAATGTTAATCTTATAATTAATTCCTTCTTTTTCAATACTTTTCCTTATCTTTTCTAAAGATATTTCTAAAGCTGTTTTTCCACCAATTATATACGCTCTTTTACCTAATCTTAAAATTTCCTTACCTATAAAATCAAGTGCATTTTGAACCTGTATATAACGTCCTGCTCCAAGAAGTATTGGTTCTCCCTTTCTCAATATTATCACTTCTTCCTTTTTAATCTCATTCATTTCCAAATTCTCTTGATCCTCAAAGAAGTCCTCATATATATTAATAGTAATACTATTTATTCATTAACATTTTGGTTATACTTCATATCAGGTATCTCCTTGTTATTTAAGAATCGTATTCATGAACACTCGTCATCTTGTATTTTATGAGGAGGTACTTTTTATTTCAATTCAAATCTTACATTTTTTCATTTCAGGAATGCTCCTAGTTTATAATTAGATCCCAAGTTATTTTTTTCTGTTTTGCATATATATTCAATATCTTTATACTTCTTGTCGGTAGGCATATAAATTTATTATTACCTACCAACAAGAATGCTATCTCCAATTTTTAATTACTTATTTGTATTGTTATATTCATCTAACAACTGTTGACATTTTTGAGCAGCTTCATCTAGACCCTGTTTAGGTGGCAAATTACCAACAACTATTTGTGTAACATAAGTTGAAAGAGTCTTTTCAATTTGAGAAACTCCAGCATAAGTTTCTTTCGGAGACGCTCCAGCTGTAAGTGTTTTTTCATCATACTCTTTTACTAAATTAGGAAATACTTTTTCTGTTTCTGCTCTAAGTTTTGGATCAGTATATGATGCTATATCTACTGGAGTTCTTGCTTTTACATCTGTAACCCAATAATGCCAGTAATCATTGTCTACTAACCATGTAAGGAATTTTACAACAGCATCCTTTTTCTTACTTGAACTTATTATATGCAAATCACCATTTCCAATTATTAATTTAGATTTTACTTTATCAGGATGCACAATTAAATTTGGCTCAGGTTTTGGCATTGGCGCGTAAATAAAGTGAAAATTATTAGGAACATTTAAATCTTTCATAATTCCCGGTAAATAAGTGTAACCAATCGCGGTAGCTATTTTCCCACCAAAAAATAGTTCTAATCTATCCATATATGTTATATCAGGTGCATTGGGTAAAAATGTTTTATACTTTTTATTTAAGTCAACTAAAAATTGAATAGCATTTAAGCCCGCTTGATCATTAAATGTTATTTTCTTTTGATCATCCGACATTATACTTCCTCCAACTTGCCAAAGATACCATATGAATTCAGTTGCAGGATCAGCTTGATTCTTAATACTTAAATTTGATGTATATCCAGACACACCACCTGACGTCATTTTTTGTGCTGCTATTTCAAATTCATGCCATGTTTTGGGAGGATTATTCGGATCTAACCCTGCCTTTTTCATAATATCAGTATTATAAAGCATCCAAGGTGCAAGATCAACCCAGGATGGAATAGCCCATAACTTCCCGTCTCTTGTATCCATTTTTACTACATCAGGCAAAACATCTTTTCTTACTTTTTCTGCAAGTTGTGGTGATACATCATCAATAGGTGTTATTATTCCCATTCTCTTATATTCATCAATTGCGGGCCCCAATGATATTAAATCAGGTGCAACTCCGCTATTAAATGAAGTAATCATTTTCTCTTCCCTAGATGCCCAGTCTTGCAAAGTCAAATTTACATGAACTTCGTTTTGAGATTGATTAAATTCATATGTAAGTTTTTTCCAAAGAGCTTGTTCTTGTCCCAAACCTCCAAAAGCCCAAAATTCAATTGTTACCTTTTTATTAGCTGAACTAGAAGTAATCTGATTTTCTTCTTTTTGATTTTGGTTATTTGAATTACACCCTATAAGCAATAATCCAGAAATGACACAGATTAACATAACTGAAATTATCTTTTTGTAATTTTTCATTTAAAACTCTCCTTTCCAAAATATACTAACCATTTAATTTTTATGGCAGTATATTCATTAGTTTTCCATTAATAATTATTATAAATTTTTTATTCTGACTTAATGTATGAGGCTATAATCTCTTTTATTTCCTTAGCTTCATGTTCTGTACATCCAGAAACAGGGCTCCTAGGTATACCTACATTCCTTCCAATTATATTTAATGCTTCTTTAACTCCTCTGGGAAATCTTGCAGCCTTAATTTTGCTCCATATTGGGTAAAGTTTGTCTTGCAAAGCTCTCCCTGTTTTAAGATCACCTCTTGCTACTGCATCCCATATTCTTACACTTTCTTCTGGAAAAACAGTTAAAATTGCTGCAATTGCCCCGTCAGCTCCAAGCTCAAAACCAGTACATAGCATATCATCTGTTGCACAATATATGTTAGCTTTATCACCACATGCAAATTTCATATCCAACATTGCCTGTATGCCACCTACACTTTGCTTTATTCCTATCACATTTGGACATTCTTCTAGTATTTTAACAAAAATATGAGGTTTAATTTCATTTTGAGGTATAACATTATATATAATAATGGGCATTTCAGTTTCTTCAGACACTCTTTTGTAAAATTCTACATTGCCTTTATCATCAGTACCGCCTAAATAAGATATTGGTGTTACCATTAAAGCTGTTGCACCAGCTTTTTTAACTGCTAAACCAGCTTTAATAGCCGCTTTAGTAGAGTGTCTAATAATACCCACTACAACAGGAATTTGATTGGTATTCTCCTCTTGTATAATCTCTGTCATTTTGCAAAGTTCATCATCTGTTATAGCACATCCTTCACCCGTACTACCACCCGGACTTATTCCATGAATTCCAGTAGTTAATAAATATTTTACCTCCTCTCTAAAAATTTTCTCATTTAATTCTTCATTAGCATCAAAGGGTGTAACAACTGGTGCAATAATTCCTCTCAATTTATTATTTTTCAATTTCTATCACTCTTTCCTTATGAAAAATAAGTTATAAATGTTTTTACATCGCTTATAATAAACCTAATTTTTTCAGCACATCAACTAAAACTTTTCTCTCTTCTTCCGTAATACCATTAAGAGGTCTTCTAGGTTTTCCAATTTTTATTCCTGTAACTAATTCAATAGCTTCTCTTAACATTGGATTAGGATGTATTCTGTTGTTTATACCATTAGCTTTAAAAAGAATGAATATTTTTCTATAAATTTCAAGAGCTTCTTCTACTTTGCCTTCATAATATTTATCGAATACTGCTCTTATTTCTTTCGATACAAGATGTGCTCCACCACTTACAATACCAACTGCTCCTTGCGCTATAGTAGGCATCAGCATAAGATCATCACCATTAAATAATAAGAAATCAGGATTTATATCTTTTACTGCATAATAATAATCTGTAATTTGGATTGGATTCATTCCCGCTTCATCTTTAACACCTATAAATTTTTTGTTTTTAGCAAGACTTCGCAAAGTATCAGGTTCTATATTTACCCCTGTAAATATAGGTATATTGTATATTATAATATCCGTATCACAATTTTCCGCTACTGCTAAATAATGTTCTTTAATAGCCTCTTGTGTAGGTTTGCAATAATACGGAGCCACTATCATACATGTTTCTATACCTGCTGCTATTGCTTCTTTTGTTAATTCTATAGTTTCTTTAGTAGAGGCACAACCAGTACCTGCTATTATAGGTTTTTTATTACCTACAACTTTTACAGCAGTTTTATAAAGTTTTACTCTTTCATCAAAAGTTAATGTATTAAATTCTCCAGTAGTTCCTGTAACGATTAATGTATCAAAGCAATCATTCTTAAGCAAATACTTAATTAATTCTTCAAATGCTTCATAATTCACCTCCTCATTTTCATAAAATGGTGTAACAATAGGTAATAAGATTCTTCCAAATTTGTTTTCCATTTTATTTTCTCCTTTCTTTTCTATTTATTTATGTGAAGTATTTATTACTTCCTAACAAATTTATTTTATAGTAATCATTTTGTATATTTATTTCTATCTTAATTGTAAATTTCAATTTTTATATAGGTAAACAAACCTATAAGTTCCAGACCCTATTTCAGCTTCAGCATCATCATTACAATTTTCAAAATGAACATTTTCACCCTTTATTGTTTCAATAGCTTCACTTGATGCATGTGGCAGTATTATTTTAGCTTTTGTATTTGGTGGTATTGCGACATCAACAGTTATATCACCCCCTCTAATAGACCAACTAGCGAAAACTCTACCATAAGCACTTAAGTATTCGGCTTCAGCATAGGTCAAATCACCACCCGGTTTTGGTTTTATAATAATATGTTTAAAACCTGGTATTTCAGGATCTACATTCAATCCTGCAGTCTCACGATAGAACCAGCTGCCGATAGAACCATACGCATAATGATTAAATGAATTCATATCAGCACTCCACATTGAACCATCAGGTTTTATACCATCCCAATGTTCCCAAACGGTTGTAGCCCCTTTTTTAACTTGATATAGCCATGATGGATAATCTTCTTTAAGTAGCAAACTATAAGCTTCTTTAGTCTTGCCATTATTGCTCAGAACATGGCATATATACGGTGTGCCAAGAAAACCTGTAGTAAGATGACCATTATTTTCATTTATTAAATCAATTAATGTTTGTATAGTTCTGGCACGATATTTGTCAGGAACAAGATTGAACATTAATACTAATACATGCGCAGTTTGAGTTCTAACAGCTAATCTACCTGATGGTGTAAAAAACTCATCCCGAAATGCTTTTACAATTTCATCATGTAGATTTAAATACTCTTCGTAGTCTGACAAATTGCCAAGTATTTTAGCAGTTTTTGCGAGTATTTCTGTTGAATGCGCATAAAACGCAGTTGCAACTAAATCATTTGGAGTCGCACCAAAATAACTACCCTCTTTTGCATCAAGAGCTAACCAATCACCAAAATGAAAACCACTATCCCATATAACACCACCTTTGGCATTTGCTCTAATATACTCAATCCACGATTTCATACTTTCATATTGATCTTTTAAAATATTTACATCATCATAATATTGATAAATTGTCCAAGGACATATTACTGCAGCATCTCCCCAACCAGAAGAAGAATAATTTGGATGAGCTAATTTGTTTTTCCGTATATAATTTCCCAAAACATCAGGAACAACATGTGGAACACCTCCATTCTGAAGTTGATCTACTTTTAAATCATGCAGCCATTTTCTAAAAAAAGGAGCAGTATTCATGATGAAACATGACGTTTCAATAAATACCTGAGCATCACCTGTCCATCCAAGGCGTTCGTCACGCTGAGGGCAGTCAGTAGGCACATCAATAAAATTACTTTTCAGCCCCCATACTATATTGTGATACAATTGATTTAAAAGTTCATTTGAACATGTAAATTTACCAATTCGTTTCATATCAGAATGAATTACTACTGCTTCAAAATCGTCAATCGAAGGTTCACCAGGAAACTCTTCAATTTTTACATACCTAAATCCTTGAAATGTAAAATGTGGCTCAAATGTTTCAGCTTCATCCCCTTTAAGAATATATTCTATTCGTTGCTTTGCACTGCGAAGATTTTCAGTATAAAAATTGCCTTCTGAATCTAATACTTCAGCATGCTTTAAAACTACTTTATCACCACATTTACCTCTTACAGTAAATTTCGCCCATCCAGCTAAATTTTGGCCAAAATCTATTACTTTTTCACCTTTTGGAGTTATAATCATTGAAATAGGTTTAATAAATTCTTGCCTTCTAACAGGCAATCCTTCTTGTGGTATAAGCGTAGACATATCCCAATTTATAACATCAACTGCATACCAACTATTGTCGTCGAAATTTGGCAAACTCCAACCAGGTTGTTCCAATCTTGCATCATATATCTCACCATGATAAATTTCTGAATATAGTATTGGACTATCTGAAGCTTTCCACGTTTCATCAGTTACAATGATTTGCTCTCTACCATCAGCATAACGGATTAATATCTGAACTAATAAAGCTGTCCGACTACCATAAACATTGCGTCTACCAATCCATCCTGCAAGATCTCCTTTATACCATCCGGCTCCAACAATAGCCCCAACTGCATTTGCTCCATTTACCAACAAATCTGTTATGTCATACGTTTGATATTGTAATCTCTTTTTATAACTAGTCCATCCAGGTGTGAGTAAATCATCTCCTACACGTTCCCCATTAATATAGATTTCATACATTCCCAAAGCTGTAGCATATATTCGTGCAAAAGCTATTTCTCCATTCAAGGCAAACTCATACCTCAGATACTTGCCTTTTGATGAATTCCCCTCGTCTTCATTTTCTGGCGTTATAAATTTAGCTTTCCATTCTGAAACACCCATTAGCGCTGTTTCAAAATAACCAATTTCACTCCACATGCTTTCTTGCCCATAATTATCCATTATTCTGACTCTATAATAATATCTCGTAGATGATTTTAATGAAGGACCATCATATTCAACATGAACTGACTTAGATGAGTTCACAACACCTGTATCCCATATTATATTTTCAAATTTTTCATCTAAAGACACTTGTAATCTGTATGACATTTGTATTACGTTATACATATCTGATTCTATCATCCAACTAAATCTTGGTTTTTTAGTCCCTAATCCTATTGGATTTTTTTGATATTCGCATGTAATATCAGAAATTTTTAACATTAATACGCCCCCTCTATAGAATTCTTTATTATCTTTCTTCCCTCTTTTAAATCTTTGATGTATCCCAGCGCCATAAATTGAACTATCACATTGCCATAGATTGAAGCTTCTACAGGTCCTGTTATGACTTTTTTACCTGTAACATCCGCAGTTAACTTACACAGGAACTTATCCTGTATTCCTCCGCCAACCATATGGATAGTATCTATTTTTCGCCCTATAATGTCTTCTAAATTGTTTAAGCAATTTTTGTATTGTTCAACTATACCATTGTAAGCAGCTCTCGCTATATCACCAATATCCTGAGGCAAACCCTGCCCTGTTTCTACACAATATTGCTTTATTGCTTCAGCCATATCATCGGGAGCTATAAACAATTTGTCATCGGGATTAATTATAAACTCCTCATGCTCAGCTTTAGATGCCATCTGGCTGATCCCTGGAAATCCTATTTTTATACCATTTGAATTCCAGCTTTGTTTTAATTGTTGAATAATCCACAAGCCATTTATATTTTTAAGTAGCCTAATAAAGCCTTCTACTCCACCTTCATTTGTAAAGTTGTACTTTTTTGTATTTTCATTTATTATAGGACTTTCACTTTCAACACCTAATAGTGACCACGTACCACAAATCAAATAGGCACTTGAACCGTTTTCAATTGGTGTACCCGCAACTGCAGATGCCGTATCATGGCTTCCAACTGAAATCACAGGAATATCAGATAGTCCTGTTTCTTCTTGAATTTCTTTTGATAGATAGCCAATTATCTTCCCCGGCATCAATATTTTTTGAAAAATGCTTTCCGGTATATTTAACTTTTTTATAAGATCGATCGCCCAATCCCTTTTTTCAGGATCCAGCATCTGTGATGTTGATGCAACGGTGTATTCATTATATTTCTCATTGGTCAGATAAAAGTTCAACAAATCTGGAATAAATAACAATGTCTTCGCATTATCCAATAATTCTGGGCGTCTCATTAAATCACAATACAATTGAAATATTGTATTAAATTCCATAAACTGTATACCAGTAATATTATAAATCTCTTCCAATGGCAATACCTTTTCAACATTTTTCATTATCCCATTTGTTCTCTGATCTCTGTAATGAAAAGGATTTGAAATTAATTCATCATTTTTATCAAGCAAACCATAATCTACGCCCCAAGTATCTATACCAATGCCAGATATTTTGATTTTTCTTTTTGATACTAGTTTCAACCCATTTTTTAATTCGTGAAAAAGCCTCAAAAAATCCCAATAAAGTGATTGTCCTAGCTTGACTGGCTCATTTGGAAATCTATAAACTTCTTCGATATCGATTTTTTCACCAGCAAATTTCGATAGCATAAGACGTCCACTAGAAGCACCAAAATCGAAAGCTAAATTATACACAATATCTTTCATTGAAATACCATCCTTTAGCCTTAAATTTCTAAGTCCGATTTTTTATAATTTCTTTTTCATATTCTTTAATAACATCAATCCATGATGTACCAATAGGCACATTTTCGTCCAAACAGTATTTGTTCCAAACGGAGTAAAATGGCAATGTTTTAAATTCCTCCATCAAAGCAAGCCTTGCACCAAAATTCCCTTTATTCTCTTCTTCTAAAAGTAGATGAACAGGCTCTAATAGTGATATTAATATGGCTTTTAACGTCGCTCTTGCGCCTATTACCCACGCCATTATCCTGTTTATGCTTGCGTCAAAGAAATCTAAAGCAATATATACTTTATCATAAGCATTACATCTTCTTATTTCTTTTGCTAATGAGAGCAAATCTTCATTTAAAATGACTACATGATCGCTATCCCAGCGAACACCACGGCTTACATGAATCAATAAATCGTCATCGAATGTCAGTATTGACGATATCTTATCAGCTATATTCTCAGTAGGATGAAAATGTCCCATGTCAAGGCATAACATTACATCATTTCTTGAGGCATAGCTCATATAAAATTCATGTGAACCAACTACATAACTTTCTGACCCGATACCAAATAGTTTGCTTTCAACTGAATCGATGATGTTTGTTTTGTCGTATTTTACTGAAAATATTTCATCTAAAGATTCTTTAAGTATCTTTCTATGTTCAATTCGATTAGCAGGCAAATCTTTAGAGCCATCTGGAATCCAAATATTGTTTACACATTGTATTTTTAATTCTTTTCCCATTTCATTTGCAATTTCACGACATCTCTTGCCGTGTTCAATCCAAAATTTTCTAATATTATCATCTTTACTAGAAAGCGTATAGCCAGAGTTTGCTTTAGGATGTGAAAAAAACGTAGGGTTAAAATCTAGACCAAGCCTTTTTTCTTTTGCCCACTCTATCCATTTTCTAAAATGTTCTACGTTTATTTCGTCTCTGTCAACAAATTCACCATTTGTTTCCGCATAAATGGCATGCAAATTCACTTTGTGTTTGCCAGGTATAAGACTTAAGGCTTTTTCAATGTCTTGCCTCAATTCTTCACCATTCCTTGCTCTGCCAGGCCAGTTTCCCGTCGCCAAAATACCTCCACCGCTTAATCCATTGGCGCTTTTCTCAAATCCAGTTACATCATCGCCCTGCCAACAGTGAAGGGAAATACGAATCTTCTTCATTTTATCTAATATTTCATCAGTGTCTATGTCAAACTTTGCATAAACCTCTTTTGCATGATAATAATCATTTAAAATTTCATCTTTCTCTACTTCATACATAATAAACATCCTTTCGGGAAATCAAATAATAATTACATTTGGATTCTATTTAATAATAACTACTTTTATCTAAATTTTAAGTTACATATCTTTTATATTATATATATTCGACGTTTTTTGTTAAATTCCTTCTTGTTTTTAATAATTTTTTATTATTTTTTTGTTATTTTTTTGTTTTGTAGATATATGTATTGTGTTTTCTTTTATTGCCTGTTTTTGCATTTAGATTATCTTATCCCAAATAGCTCTATCTGGATTGGGTATTATAGACTTATTTAAAAGCATACCTGATTTCTCCAAAGCTTTGCATCCTGCATTAATTGATGCTTCAACAGCGGCAAGTTCGCCTGTAAGCAGCAAGTATGACTTGCCGCACATACCTTTGGCTATTCTTATCTCTACAAGATTTACTTTTGCAGCTTTTGCAGCCGTATCTGCTGCAAGTATTATTGATGCTGCAGAAAATGTTTCTATGATGCCAAGTGCTTCTACATCTTCAATTACAGACGTGCCATTCATAGCTTTATATATTGTTTCATGTGGATTTCCCAATATAAAGCTATCAATGACATTGTCTGAATACTGATTTATACCCTTTTCTATCGCCGAATTAACTGCACTTAATTTCCCAGCTAACAGAACAATGTATTTCCCCGGACATACTGTATATGCTTCTATTATTTCCACATCAGCAGTTTTAGCCATGTCATCAGCAGCAGTTATACCTGTAGCAACTGATTTGTATTCAACTAATCCTATCGCTTTGTCCATCAAAATCACCTCTTGGCTTGATAACAATACTGTCATCAGTTACATCTATTATAATGCCGTCAATACTGGCATGCAATTTAGCACCCAGCTTATTATTAGGCACATCGCCTATCAGATCTCCTTCTTTCACAATATCTCCAACCTTTACTACAGGCATCGCTTTAACACCAACATGCTGACTTAATTGCATGACGACATGATGTGAAGGAATAACAGTATCAAGATTCATCGGTGCATCTACATCGTATTTTTTAAGCGAAAGTCTTGATATAAGCCTTTCCATCGGTACTAATCTTTCATCTCTCATGACATTTGCTGTTTCTGGTCTTTTGTTGTGTGGATTTTTTACACCATTTTGCCTTAATTTTGTCTTTATTTGGCTTATTATTTTTCTCGGTGACAAACTTTGATGGCATGAATACATTTCACACAATCCACATTCAGAGCATAACATTGTCATCGTATATGCAGTGGTATCATCAATAATACTATTTGCAACTGCATTCATAACTTTATGCGGTTTTATAGAATGACCTAATAAATTTCTAGGACATAGATCTGTGCACATTTGACATTGAGAGCAAACAGACATTGCACGTTTTAACTCTATCCTTATGTTTGTCTTTCTCTTTGTTATCACAGGGTGGTCTTTTGGGAGAACGATAATAGCTTTTGTAGTTTTTGTTATTGGAGTCTTTACATCAACTATTTTCCCAGTCATAGGACCACCCATTATCACTTCACAATCTTTTTCTAAGCATCCTCCTGCCTTTTCAATAAGCCAAGCTGCTGGTGTGCCTACTTTTACTTTAAACGTGCTGGGATATTTGACATTTCCCGTTACAGTTACATACTTTTCTGTAACAGGATGTTTCAGATTAATTGCATTATAGATGTTTAAGACTGTTTCCACATTCATTACCAACGTACCAACAGAAATAGGTATAGAACCTTCTGGTACAATTCTGCCAGTCGTCTCGTATATTAATACAACTTCGTCACCAGCAGGATAGACGTCTGGCAATACCTTTAACTCCAAGTTTCTATAATTGCCAATCAAATTCTTAACTGAGCTGATGGCAGTCTTGTATGCTGATTTTATTGCTACAATGCCAAATTTGCCTCCTAAAGTATCAACTATAAATGATAAAGTCATCAATATTTCATCAGTATATACTGCAAGCAGCTGCCTATCAACTCTCAAAAGCGGTTCACATTCAGCGCCATTTAATATGATTGTATCTATACCTGTAGTAAGTTTTGCATGTGTAGGAAAACCAGCTCCGCCTGCACCGACTATTCCATTTTCAAATACGATATTTTTAAGTTCATCAATATTCATCATCTCACCCCAGATTAACTAATCATCGATGATAATATCTTTTATGCTATCAACGATTCCAACAATTGCCGCGTCTACAGGCGAATCTGGCATACCACAACCAATTCTTGCTGAACTTCCAAAGGTAACTAAGACTATTTCTCCTACACCTGCACCTACATTATCAATTGCAACAATCCTATTTTTATTGTCATAATTCATTTCGTTTACAGGTTCTACTATTAAAAATTTATTGCCTATTAAATTTTGATTCTTGCGGGTAGAAATAACAGTACCAACAACTTTAGCTATTATCAATTTTTTCAACTCCTATTATCTCTAACTATTTCAACAAAATCGCCGCTTTTTAGTCCCATGCAATTAGCTTCATCTGTGTCAATATGCATTTCAAGTGTATATTTTTCGTCAACTCTAACCTGTACATTTTCTAAAATTCCGCCTCGCTGACCGTTTACTTTTACTGATATTATATCGTCGTCTTTAACATTGAATCTTTTGGAATCCTCAGGCGACATGTGAACATGTCGTTTTGCTATTATGCATCCTTCTTTTAATGATATTGCGCCTTTCGGCCCTACAATTGTAATTGGCGATGAACCTTTTATGTCACCTGATTCCCGTATAGGAGGGTTTAATCCTAAACTTATTGCATCAGTCTTTGATATTTCTACCTGCGTCTTATCTCTTAAAGGACCCAAAACTCTCACTTTCTCAATAGCATTTAATTTAAATCCAATAATTGTCACACATTCCTCTGCTGCAAACTGTCCACCCATCAATTCCTTTTTCTTTTTTAAAACATAATCTTTCCCAAACAATATCTCCAAATGTTCTTTAGTCAAATGAACATGTCGGGCTGATACACCTACTGGTATCTTAAGCAAATTCCTTTCACTAAGCGTCTCCGCTATAGTTTTTGATATAATCTCTATCAATTTATCATTCACTGTCATCACACTACTTTATCATAGGCAATATTTTCTCTACATCTGCATGAGGTCTTGGTATTACATGAACAGCTACTAACTCGCCTAACTTTTTAGCTGCATTTGCACCAGTCTCTGTCGCTGCTTTTACTGCACCAACATCTCCTCTTACCATAACTGTTACAAGTCCTGAACCTATTTTTTCAGTTCCTATTAACGTGACATTAGCAGCCTTTACCATTGCATCTGCAGCTTCTATCGCTGCTACCAATCCTCTCGTCTCTACCATTCCCAATGCTTGTTGTTCCATAATCAATTCCTCCTTAAATTCTTTATTTGATATTTTCGTTAAATTGTTTTTCTGCTTTTCGCCTTTAACATCTTTTGCATTCGTGTCCTTTTCTTCAGAACTCACTTATTTCACCACCATCTACTTTAAATAGCTTTTCTGCACTAATATTTACCATCTTTATAGTTTCTGGATGTGGATTTGGTATTACCGCGTATGCTACTGTCCGTGTAATTTTATCAGCTTTATTTTTTCCATTTAAAATTGCTTCTTCAACTGCTGAAACATTTCCTTTAATAATAATTGTCACAAGTCTGCCTCCAAGTTTTTTCTCCCATGTTGCAAACTCTACATTCGCTGTTTTCAACATGGCATCCAGTGCTTCCACTGCAGCTACAAATCCATTTACTTCAATAAGTCCAATTGCATGCATTTATTGCACTCCCAAATGTGCCAAAATTATTTAATTGTCGGCAATATCTTTTCAACATCAGTGTGAGGCCTTGGTATTACATGAACAGCCACTAACTCTCCTAATTTTGAAGCAGCACTTGCGCCAACCTCTGTAGCCGCTTTTACTGCGCCAACATCTCCTCTTACCATGACAGTTACAAGTCCTGATCCTATTTTTTCAGTTCCTATCAAGGCGACATCCGCAGCCTTTACCATTGCATCTGCTGCTTCTATTGCTGCAACTAATCCTCTCGTTTCTACCATTCCCAATGCTTCCTGTACCATAATCAAAATCCTCCTCGATTCTATTTTTATTTAAGACAATTTAGCTTTAATAGCTTTTCGGTGTCTTCTTCTGGTTTTGCTATTATATTTGTGGTAACTACACCAGATATCTTATTAGCTGCATTAACTGCAGCATCTACCGCTATTTTCACATCTTCAAGATCTCCTCTAAGTTTAACAACTATTATCAATGGAACTGGCAATGATTCAGCGTTTAATGGCTTATTATTGTCAAAAGACTCTATTGCAACATTCGCTTTTTTGCATGCAGCATCTGCTGCTACAAATGCTGCTACCAACCCATAAACTTCGATCAATCCGACAGCCTGCATTATATCACCTAAAATCTGTCATTTATATACACTACTTTTATCCCTTCCTGTTTCATATTGACTTCCATTGCTTCATTCATTTTATTTAGTGAAAATCTATGTGTTATCAGTTCTTCAATGGGAAGTCCTATTTCTTTAGCTCTTTTGAGAAAATCAAAAGTTGTCAAATAATCTTGAGGGGTGTAAGTCCACGAGCCGACTGCTGTTATCTCCTTATTGCAAATATCGTAATGGGGGTTTATCTTACAATCGCCATTATTTACAAAGAATCCAACTTCGCACAAACCACCTCCCCGCCTTACAAACTTCCAAATATTAGACGCTGCAGAAGGAACACCTGTACATTGAAATGCGAAATCTGCGCCAATTCCATCGCTTGCTTTTTTAACAGCGCCAATAAGCTCATCAATATTGCTGTATTTAGTGAAATTAATGAGTGCTGTAGCACCTAATCTTTTAGCCATATTTAGTCTATTCTCATCGCCATCGACAGCTATGATATTTTCTACGCCAAGCGTCTTTACAACCGACAAAAGCAGTAATCCTATAGGACCACAACCTTGTACGAGAACTTTGCTGTTGAATCTCATAAGACCTGTGGATTTTGCACGCTCTACTGCATGTACGACTACTGCCGCCGGTTCTACCAAAAGCCTCAAATTAAGATTCATGTCATTGACCTTATAAAATGTTGAGCCTTTCCTTATGACGATGTACTCTGAGAACCAACCATTTAAATGGTAATTATCATCAGGTATTAAACCGTAAATCTTTGAGTTTTCACACAAATTCGTCTTACCTGGATGATTTAGACATATATCGCATTCACCGCATGGAACGACAGATGTAACGATCTTATCGCCTTCTTTGATTTCTTTACCAGCAGAATCTCGTCTTACGTTTTTCCCCAGCTTCACTATCTCCCCTGTGCCTTCGTGTCCTAAAACCAATGGTATGAGACCAAAAGGATCTCCTTTGTATTCATGAACATCAGTACCACAAACGCCACAGCCTTCCACCTTGACAAGCATTTCATCATCATTTATTTCTGGAATATTAAATTCTTTTACGTCTATTTTTTTAACATCTGTAAGTACAGCAGCTCTACAGGTAGATGGTATTTTTGAATTGCTCCCTTTAATGTTTTCTTTAGGCTCACTTTTTAAATCATTTAATATCTTTTTCACTATCTCCTCAATGTCTATCTGATTGACTTCCATATTATCCTCTCCTATCTTATTGATAATCCATCTGCCAAGACACATCTTCGACTTTTAGTGAAAGTCCTTGCAGATGTCAATCCTTCACCTGTCCTGCTTGCAATCGTGAATGTGCAATAACCTTCACCGCCATATCCTAACGCAGCATATGATGGAGCATTTTTTACAAATATAGCAGTGTCAATGATTTTTCCAAACTTTGTCAAATTATCTACGTTTTTGGAATGCATGTGTGCTGAATGCCTATTGCCATGTTCTAACTCTGTCGCAATCATTATAGCTTCATCTACATTTTTGGCTCTTACTATTCCTAAAATAGGCATCATCAGCTCTTCTACCACTAATGGATTGTCTTTTTCAGTCTCAAAAATTATACACCTTATGCTTTCATCAGCATCTATACCTATAGCTTTTAGTATTAAATGGGCATCTTTGCCGACCCATTTCCTATTTAAAGACGTTCTACCGTTTTTATTCTCCAATACAAGCTCTATAAGCTTTTCAATTTCTTCTCCTTCAATCTTGTAGCATCCATTCTTTTGCATGTAATAAATAAGCTCATCTGTTATTTTATCTACAGATACTACTTCTTTCTCAGCAATGCAAGGTAAATTGTTGTCAAATGTAGCACCATCAACGATATCTTTCGCAGCCTTTTTGATGTCTGCCGTTTCATCGACTACAACTGGTGGATTTCCTGCTCCTGCCCCTATTGCCCTTTTGCCAGATGAAAGGACTGATGTTACTACACCAGGTCCGCCTGTCGCTACTAATAGCGAAACATCAGGACTCTTGAACATAATATTTCCAGTTTCAAGTGTCGGTTTTTCAACAGATGCGACTAAATTTTCAGGTCCACCAGCCTCCATCACCGCTTCATTTACCAATCTGACAGCGTAATTAGATACATTTACCGCACCTGGATGTGGATTAAATACGACTGAATTACCTGCGGCTATCATACCTATGCTATTGCAAAGGACGGTTTCACTTGGATTTGTCGAAGGAGTTATAGCCCCTATTACACCAAATGGCCCCATTTCAACCAATGTCAGTCCCTTATCGCCAGACCATGCTGTTGTCACTATATCTTCTGTACCAGGTGTCTTAAGCGCTACAAGCTCATGTTTTATGATTTTGTGCTCTACTTTCCCCATGCCAGTCTCACTGACGCCCATCTCCGCAAGTATTTTTTTATTCTCCATAATCTTTTTTCTTATATTCTGTATAAACTTTTCTCTCGACTCTATGGGCATATTTCGCAATTTTTTCTGGGCATCTTTTGCAGCACGAATCGCTTCATTCATATCTTGAAATATACCGACATCACCATGCTTACTGGTAGTCTTTTCAAGATTAAATTCCGATAAGACTTTTTTGACGATCTCTTCGATATCTTCCTCTTTAACTTTCATGATATAACCTCCTCAAATACATCTGCACCATAAATAGAAAGTTCTATATCTTGTTCTACTGTACCGCCGCTAACTCCAATTCCACCGACTATTTCGCCTTGATGCTTTATAGGACATCCACCTCCAAACACTACGATTCTATTATCAGTTGTATTTATCCCATAAAGAGGCTGCCCTGGTTGTGCAAGTTTTGACAACTCATGCGTCGGCATTTTAAGCGCTACTGATGTATAAGCTTTATTTATTGCTAGATTCATGCTTTCAAGAAGTGTACCATCCATAAAATGAGCCGCTATCAAATTGCCATGCATGTCGACTATTGCAATAGCAACCGGTAGATTAATGCTTTCTGCCTTCTTTTCTACCTTCGCCATCAAATTTTTTGCTATATCTAAATTTAGCTTTATTTCGCCTTTGTTCTTTCTATAATGCTTTCTTATTATGTCTTCTACCTTTTCTTCTATTTCCATTCTTATTTCCATATACCTTGCTAAAACAAACAAATAGTCAGACAATCTATTGATGTAAACTTTCGAATTAATATTTACAGAATATTTCTTGTCGACTTCGATTAAGCTTCTCTCAGTTTTTCTCGTTATAGTCCTTACAACATCTAATAATGCTGAGATTTGGTTTTTACCAGGTATTACAAAACCATTTTTAATCTTTACCATGTTTTGATAATCGTCAATTAATCTTTCTATGTCAAAGACATCATTTTCTGATATATGCCATTTATCGCTTTTGCCATCTGCTATCTCTGAAAGTATTACTTTTACCTTTATCTGAATATTTTCTATCTCTTTTTTTATGGAATCATCATCTATTTGAGCTTTTGCAAAACCTAAATAACTTGTTAACTCATCCAAATTTCCTAACGTCTCTATTCTTAAATCGTCTTTTGGAATTCTTTCTCCATTTAATAGCGACGTGTAACCATCATCACCAGTTTTAGTATAAACACTCATTGTACCACCTGCTAATCTAAGTATTTAAGTGGCAAGCCCTTTACATATTTTGCAGCATTGCATCCAACGAGTCGTGGATCAAAGTTTTCACTTGTCTTTGAAAGAATCAAAGGTGTATTGATTTCCAAGTTTTTAGAGTGCAAACACACTAAATCTTCAGATATGCCTATGCCAATACCTAATACAGATGCTTTTGCTGCATCATAAGCCATCTTCACAACATCAACACATTCATTGTAAGATAATCTATACAATGCACCTTCTTCTTCAATGCCAGCTATAACCTCGTTTATTATATATTTGTTTTCTGTATTTGCAAAAATCACTATTTGAGGCTTTATAAATTCCATAAAATCACCCTAAATAAGACATCACGAGACCTGTTGCTACAGCGTTTCTTGGACCTTCAACTTTTCTTATATTTCCCCTACCTGCTATGATTTTATAGTTTGATAGCTCAGCCAAAATCATCTCCGGAATTTCAAAATCCAAAGCAGAACCTCCGACTAATACGACATTTGGTATTTGCCTTAAATTATTTCCCGGAGCAATTTTTGTCAAAGCTCTGAGAGCATTTTTTACAAAGACTTTATATTTTGCTTGCCTTCGTACGTAAATAATCTTTTCCATAGTCAAATCTTCTTTAAATATAGGAATCATATCATTTTCTTTTAAAATCACGATCCTCCCATAATATCGAGGATTTAAGGGTTTATCAAAAAACTTTATCTCCCTATTTTCCATTCTTATGTGAAATAAACTTTCAACTTTTCCAATCGGGTTCTTTTTTATTTCTTCTGACAAATATCTATCATTTAATCCTAATTCTGAATCAATAAGCATTGTGACTAATTCTCCAGCACCTGCCATGTGTATAGATTTTACAATGCCTTTTTCATCAATCACAGCTGCATCTGTAGAGCCTCCACCAATATCCAGTATTGCAAGTGGTAACTTTGTACCTGGCGTTGTCAATGCACCTAATGCAGCCATCACAGCTTCTACTCCAGCTATTTTTACATATACTCCTATCTTTCTTTGAAGTTTTTCTGCAATCTCTATCATAGGAAGCGCATCCGTCTTTACCATAGCTGCCAATACAACTGCTTTCTCCATTGAAGTCTCACTAGCAAGCCCACCCTCTACTTTAACAGGAACAGTTGTGTCAACCGCAAAAATGTCTTTAATCTTTACCTTGTCTATTTTTTGACCGGTAATACTTGACATTTTGCTTTTTAGATTTTTTATCATGTTTCCAACATTTGTATTTTTTTCGCCTTCTACATCATCAATTGTTCCAACTTCCTCAACTGATTCCATTATCATTTCAGCGCCAGAATCAACACTTACTTTTGATGACATATTAGACCCTATGATTAAGAGGTTTCCCGCTGGAATTATCCTCTCCTTTACTTGTCCTTTTGGCGTTTTTATAACCACTGCCGACTTTTTCCCAATCAAACTTTTCGAAATCGGTATGACGTACTTTGTCTCTTCTGGAGTAAGATCAAATATTGTTGCGATACCATAAGGATTTGATAGCGTGCTTATGGACTTGCCTTCCGGTGCTACCTCTACAGCCGCTACAACTCCTAATGGAATCTTCTCTATCTGTCTTACTTCGTCCACAATTGGTATAGTCTTTTTTAGTCTGTTGTTGATTAAAACTGCTTCATCATTTTGAACTATAGCAGCTTTTACATCAATATCGTTTTCAAATGACATGTTTATGATTCTTGAAGCTTCTTCATATCCAATTTCCTTAGGTATCACCACAATGTAACTTTTTTCTTTCGCAGCATCAGGTAAATCCTTTATATGTATTATCTCTCCTACTCCAAGTCCGACACCTCCCGGTGTGGATGGATTATGACCTATCATAGTGGAGCCTGTGATAACAGTTTCCGTTATTGTCTCCATAGCAGCACCACAGACAACTGGAGCAGCTTCATTTATTCTAATAAGGCTTAAATCACTGATATTTTTATCAATTTTTTTTAAAGCCTCAGTCAATCCATTAATAACCCCTGTCACATTGTCTACAGTGCCTTTTACACCTGTCGTTGCTGTCAATGAGCTGCTTAAAAACTCTAATGTATTGTCATCTTTAATAGCGGCTATACATACTTCTGTTGTAGAATTGCCAATATCAACACCTGCTATGAGTTTCATCTGAAAAGCCCCTTTAAGTTCTCAAAATGTTTCTTTTTTCATATACTTCCGCGGCCTCAAGTATCAAGTTTGCACAGTTAATGGCATTGTATTTGTCTCTTAATTCATAGGCAAGATTTATAAGTTCTGCCTTTGTGGATCTAAACGGCCTTAAGCTCTCATATATTTCCAGAATCTTTTCATCTGGAACATCTGTAAGCTCCGATGCCCTTGTAAAATTCTCTTTCATCTGGTGTCTGCCGTATTTTTCTGCAATTTTCCCTTGCATTAGAAGTACTTCTTTTGAAATCTTAATATCGTCAGGTTTTACGTTTCCCATCATTACATTTTTAATATTTATTTCATTTAAATGTTTACCTGTTTTTGTCACCAATTTATCAAAAGCACTTTTTGACAACGGATATTCGTCCATCTTCATCATCCCTACATTACAAATCTACCGCCAATTCAATTGATTGAGCATTTTTCAATATTCTTTCTGTCTCTTTTATATGCATTATTGCAGCTTTCACCTGATATTTAGGCCTTACCATGTAATCATTTTGAATTAATATAGGTTTTACCATCATGCCTTTGGCATATCTTGCTGCATTTTTGCCTATTTCCCTGTATAATTCTAAATTTAACAGTGGAGCTTGTGGAAATAGCTCTAGATTGCTTAAAGGATATAGATCTTTTTGATGAATCACTGTCGTACCTTTTGACTGTAAGCCTATACCTATTCCTGACCCACTCAACAAAGCAGCTTCTTTGCCTATAAACGCAACATCAGATGTCTTTAGAACTCTTACAATCCTAGGAACCATACCTTCTTCTTCGATACCTGCAATTATTTCTTTTATTACATCTTTATGATCAAGTCCATTTATAGTCTTTTTTATATGCTTTCCAAATGCAGGCCCAATACCTATAACGACTTCCTTTATATTCTTACCCTTATGAGCAACTCCATTTTCGATAAAATACGAAGGCAGGTCATCAGTTTTATGTTTCTTATTTATTTCTTCTATAACACGTTTAGTTATTTCTTTTAATAGCTCTTCATCCACGTACATTTTTTCACCATCTTTACAAATTGTCAGGATTAATGGTGTAAGGAATATTCTTTATCTCTTCCCATCTATCTTTGTCAATCCTATATCCTGTTCCAGGTCCTAAGTAATCATTGGGACAATTTATAGCGCTTATAACATTAAAATCCTCGTCGAGAATAGCTGATGTTTGCAGATAGTCTCCAGACACGCGCTGTTTTAACATATTTAAGATATTTTCTGCTATGTCCTCATGTCCAGATCTATATAAAGCTTTCACAATGTCAATGCCTGTAATCCCTCTTTTCATCATTTCATCTATAGATTCAAGGTCAGACAAAACATCTCTTTCAGGCATATCCTTGCTGCCATGGGCGTATGCTGCTGCTTCTACTTCTTCATCTGTAACTACTCCAAGATTTAACTCTCTAAAAACGTCTTGCAAAGCTTTAGCAGCTTTTCTCCTGACTGCTATTACATCCTCTTCTTTTACAGGCTTTAAGCCTCCATCCACCATCAAATCTCTTTGCAATACATTGTAATCATCAAAATCTTCTGCATCAAAATTGGAACCAGCAAACATGTTGTCGTAATTAGGTGTTCCACTGTAGCCTGAAAATATGAAGTCCGTACCGGGTAAAAACTGCATCATAGTCCTTGCTGTCCTTCTTATGTCTGAATGTGTAAAAGTCTGATCATTGCCCGATGCTACCTCTAAATCAAGCATTGATGCTATAAGGTTTTCAGCCAGCACTGCTCTTATACCTGAAGGAACTGAACTGGTTATGCCTATACAGCTTATTGCACCGTTTTGAAGCCCCTGTACTCCTGCACCCTTTGTAACCATGATACATCTAATTTCCAGGTACAGCATTGACTTACCTTCTGCATTTCCCATAAGAACTTCTGAACCTGTTCCAGATGTAAACCTCATTTTCAATCCTCTTGACGCATAGGCAGAAGCGAGAAAAGCTTTCGAGTAAGGTGTATCGTCACCATCTATAAAAACACTTTCAGTACCATAAACAGATATAGTCTCAGCGTACGTAGTAAATCCTCTCATGCCTAATTCAAGCTCCGTCGCCTCTTCAACAGCACACTGAGTAAGCACACCTCTTTTTAATGCTTGAGATCCTATCAATAATGCTATTGCGTTAAAAGGAGCATATTTTGTGACTCCTACGGTTGTCTCTTCCTCCCTAAAGCCTCTTAAGGCACATTCGGCAGCATCTGCTGCAATCTGTACAGGATTATCTTTAAGATTTGTGATATGTGCTTGATTAGCTGGTATTTTTCTTGCTCGCATTTTCTGCATAGCCATCATCATTTCCACGACATTAAGATGATTTACGACTTCCATTATTTTAGCGGCTGTGAGCCCTGACACAATCTTTATGATGGTCTTCCTTTCTACATTTATATCAACAAGCATTCTGGCTATATCAAGTGAATTCATTTTCATTGATTTTTCAGCTTGTCTTATGTTAATAGTGTGATCAGCTATAAATATATCTATAAAGTCAAAATCCTCTCTTCTTTTTCCATCCATCTCTACTATCTTATCATTTTCAATCTTTATTGATGGCTTAGGATCATTGGGACTAGATATTGCTATAAAGCCTTTCTCTGGCCATTCATTTATAAATCCATCCTGATTAACAGGTCTTTTGCTGAGAACCTCAAATCGCTTAGAATGTTTCATAGAGAATTCCTCTTTTTATTCGAAATGTGTTTTTAATTGTATTTCAATTGTTCTAATACTTTCTTAGTAATAACATTCACAAGTTCAGAAATGTCACCGTCATCATTCGATTTTGAAGAATTTGTGCTGCATCCCAATGTGCTACACAAATCGCCTGGATGTCTTCCTTTTAGCCCAAACTTTCTTCTGATCTCATAAAGCTTTTCTACCTGGCTATCTGATAACTCTTTGGGGCCACCTAGAAGTGTAGAAATGAAGGTTAATTTCGCGTAAAATTCAAGTGATTCCATTTTGTAATACGCACTTATTAAATCTGGACCATATGTCAATGCACCGTGATTTTCTAAAAGCAGCGCATCGTAATTTTGTAAATATTTAGAAACAGCATCTGGCAGCTCTTCTGTTGAAGGCGTCCCGTATTCAGCTATTGGAACACAACCTAAAGATATCACTGCTTCTGGCATTATCGGCTTTGTAAGGGGAATCCCTACAATGGCAAAGCCTGTGCCAAATGGCGGATGTGCATGTATAACCGACTTAACATCCGGTCTTTCTCTGTAAACTCTAAGATGCATTTTTATTTCTGTAGACGGTTTATAATCTCCTGATGATTTTAATACTTCGCCGTTTAAATTAATATTCAATAGCATGTCTGGAGTCATGAAACCTTTGCTTACACCTGTAGGTGTCGTTATTATTTCATTTTCACCTATTCTAACGGTAATATTGCCGTCATTCGCTGCCACAAATCCATTCATGTAAATTCTTTTCCCTATTTCGCAAATCTGTTTTTTTACCTCATATTCAGAATACACTTTTTGCCCTCCTTTAAATAAAGTTAATTTTTCTTGAATTTATTTTGATTTATGTCTGTTTTATTTTGTTTATCTTTATTATATCAGTATTTAATAAAATGTCAATAGCATTTTGCATAATTAACAAAACTAAAAACAATATTTCTTTAAAATTAAAAAAACATCCCACAAAACGTGGGATTTAGCTAACAATAGATTAAATCAATATTGTGTTTTTTCAGGAATTCTTCCCATTCTAAAGACAACTTTCTATCTGTAAATAGATAATCGATTTTATCTAAATCAAACATCTTGACGAACGATGATTTATCAAATTTGTTGTGATCAAGCAGCAAAAATACTTTTTCTGCCGAATTAGCCATGGCTTTTTTTATTTCAGCTTCCATTTCGTTTGACTCCGTAATACCATTTGTCATATCAAATCCTTTTGATGATATTATGGCTTTGTCTACACAGAAATTTTTTATCATATCTTCCGCAAAATTCCCGATTAGCGACATGGAATTTTGCTTCAATACTCCTCCTGTTGAGATTACTTTGCAGTCTTTCGCATTTGCCAACTCTAATATTATCTTTTCCGAATTTGTTATGACAGTAAGCTTTTTCTTAAATTTTATCTGCTTTGCTACCTGAAGAACTGTAGAGCTTGAATCAAGCAAGAGAGTGTCACCATCTTCAATGTATTCAGCAACTTTCATACTTATGGCCTGTTTGCTTTCTATATTCGTTATTTCCCTTATATTTAGGGGAATATCCGCACTTGAATTTTCATTTATAACCGCTCCACCATAAGTCCTCTTTAAAAGTCCTTCTGCTTCAAGTTTCTCCAAGTCCCTCCTTATTGTCTCCTCTGTCACATTAAACAGCTTACTCAGCTCCGGCACTAAAACGCTTTGGTTTTCCTGTATAAGCCTCATTATCCTCTTCCTTCGTTCTATTGCAAGCATACACTTTCCTCCAGTTTTTAAATTTTAATTAAATTATATACTAAAAGTCAACAATAAACAACATATTGTCAAATAACACAATAGAAAATAAATAAAAGCATGATAAAAACATCGATTTTTTGCATAAAAATAAGGCGGATTTAAAAACCACCTTTGCATATACCACAGCTTATTAACTTTTTTAATGCTGAATTAATTTTTTTACCTCATCTTTGCTAAGCTCAGTGATGTCTGCTACTTTATCAACGTCCATACCTTCCTTTAATAATTTTCTTGCTATTGAAATTTTTTCTTGTTGTGCCCCTTTTTCTATACCTTTTTCTATACCTTTTTCGATTCCCTTCTCAATACCTTTTTGCATACCTTTTTCGATTATCATTTTGTACGTTTCAGATTCTTCAATCCTAAACATCCTTATCACCTCCGAAAAAACTCTCTCAATAACTTCTTTTTTATAAATTATGCCCGATAATATTTCTGCCTTAAAAACTATGTCTTTCTTTTTGTTTATGTCTAATGGAATATCTTTTATAGCTTCAACACATCTTTCTAGATATTTTTCTCCTTCTTCTTTCCTTCTATTTTGATCCATCAATGGTAGAAGCGAATACAAGTCATAATAGTCTGTTCCTACAACATCAGTATATTTTATGTCACTGACATTTATTATCCTGTATTTATAGTTTAATGTATTTTGTTCTCCAAAGTTATAATTTAAGCTATTTGCCATTTTCACATTATCTTTGCCTATATAAACAACTATCTGATATGGTAAGAGATTATGCTTTTCCATTATCTCCAGGGAATATCTCAGCATCCTGTAAGGCATCTTTTCGTCATTTTCTGATTGAAATTCTATGTGTACAGCGACATTTCCTTTGTCTGTTGTGCATTTGAATATCATGTCGCTGTCTCTTCGTTCTACTCTTGCAAATTCTATATTAAGTTCATCAATCTTTGTGTATTGTAGTCCTAAAAAATAACTCATTATGTCATCGGCCATATCAGAAAAAATATTTTTCATCGTTATATCGTATTTTTGCGCCATTTTTCTTCCTTCCATTCCTCTTCATCTTATATTTATTATACCATATGCAGCTATAGAAAACCAGTTTTTGTACACACTAAATATACTAAAAATCAACAATAAACAACATATTATCAAATAACACAATAGAAAATAAATAAAAGCATGATAAAAACATCGATTTTTTGCATAAAAATAAGGCGGTTTTAAAGACCACCTTTGCATATGCATCTCTGCTATTTTAAGGAATGCATAATTTCCGTTTTATTAATTACAACATCACTCATTGTAAATCCGTCCCCTTTTTAATATTTTATCAATTATTTCAACTTAAATATGCGATATCAATATCACTATCGCTTCTAAAGATGCCATTTACAGCCGAACCAAACAGATATATTACATACGGCTTTACTTTATTTATAAGAAAATTCTTTATTACATTGACTTGTTCGTCGTTAATATTCATCGTCATCACCACCATTCATCATGATACACATGACATTATTATCAATTCTCCACATATGGCAGCGTGGAATTTGCGTATGGAAGTACAAGTACTTTGGGATCGTGATATTTTTTAATAGCTTCATCAAGTGCATCCTGCGGAGTCTTTGCATATTTAAAGAATATCTTTTCAGTAAAGCTGCGGTCAAAAGACGATATAAGATAGATATCAGCCCTTTTCAATACTTCGCAAATTACAGCGGCTTTGTGTGCTCCAAGCCTGAATTCTTCTTTTATCCATTTTAATGGTTCATCTACAGATGATGAGTTTACCATCCAGTCTGAAAAAAGCTTTTCTCCAAGCCCTTCTCTGCATTCCGCCACTAATATTATAGTACCGCCGTCTTTTACAGAATATTGGGCATTGTCAAGACCTTTCTGTGCTTGATATAGGTTAATGTCTTTTGGGTATCCTCCACATGACGCAACAACAATATCAGCTTTTTCCGGTATAATTCTTTTGTACATTTTATCGATGTATTTAGCACCTTCTCTGTGTGCTTTTATGGGATCACCTGACACTACTTTCACTATCTCTTTGTGGCTATTTAAGACTGCATTGACTATGAAATCGACACCTGCCAGCTTGCCGCCCTCTTCAATGTCTTCTCTCATAGGGTTTCCATCGATTCTACCTGGCATCGCTCCTTCTGAAAACATGAGGACGTGATTTTTTTCTATCGTATTTTTGCTGCACACACCTGGAAGCAGTGCTTTATGTCCTCCGCTGTACCCTGCCTTATAGTGAAGCTCTAAATTACCTGTAGCTATGATGAAATCTGCATTGTATACTTCACGAAAGACTTCAACAGGCGTACCTCTTTTTGTAGTACCAACGTACACGCAGTCATCTATATCATGGTCGATGCACTTTATCCTATTAAACACTTCTTCACCAACAAGCGTCTTCTTCTCATCATCTGTATGCTTCCTGTGGTATCCAAGACCAAAAACGATTTTTATGCTATCATCGCTTATACCAGCTTTGTTTAATTCATCGATTATAGGTGGTATTAAAATGTGAGATGGCGATGGACGTGTTATGTCGCTGGCAAGTATGACTATATTTTTTTTGCCTTTAACTAAGTCAGATAAAGGTGACTTGCCTATAGGATTTTTAAGCGATCTTGAAATTTCCGTCATAGGATCTTCGATACCTGACATATCTTCAGGATAAAGCACTGTACACATCTTCTCATCTATTTTTACATCTACCGCACCTTTCCCGTATTTTAAGGAGATCTCTTTATAACCCATCGCAAACCTTCCTTTTCAATTTATATTTACCTAAGTCTTAAACCTGTCATGTCATATAGCATGTCATCTATTTTTTTAATAATTTCATCATCTGCATCGCCATCTATTGATATGCCAATCGTCATATCGTCTAAATACACGCTTGGATTTTTCTTAAGTTTAACGCCCATTTCCCCAAATATTCTCTTAGCGATATTTATGACTTCTATCTGATTGCACCCATTCCCTACAACTATCGGCCAGCCAGTCTTCTTTATAAGCTCGTCTATTTTTTCTTTGTACCTTTCGCCAACTATCTTAGATATAAATGACAGCTCAATGTACTTGATGCCATTTGACGTCTTTATGCTTTTTTTATAAGGCTTATGTGGCAAATCTTTAAACACCTCATCTATGATTTTAAGTGCTTCATTTTGCTCAAGTTTATCATCACCTGTATCAACAACAGCAACCGTATCAACTGATGTACCTTGCCCATTAACAACGAGCTTAAGTCCCGTCTCATTGTAAAATTTATCTTTCACTTCTTCAATATTTTCAATTTCTCTGTCAATCTTTACAGATACTAATTTGTCAGAGCTTTTGTAGGACACTTTGTTTATAGTAAAATCCGGCAATAGCTTATATATGACGTCATTTATGGCCGATGCATTTACATTTTCGTTTATTTCAACTTTCCAACCTGTCCTTTCTTCAAATTCTTTAAATAGATTGGAATATCTATCTTTTGCTATGTCAGGAAAATCAAAGTACAAAAGAGCTATCTTCTCATCAAATCTGGCGCCTTTTTTATAGAGCCCTGTTTCTCTTGTAAAGTACTCATCAACTAATGACAGCATCTGATTCACTTCCATAGGGCCTTCATCTTTTCCCGCTTCCAATTCTTCTTCTAAAACAGCATGATACAAAAACATTCTCCTTTTGTCAGGCTGAAAGTACACTGAGTTATTTAGTAAATCTTTTAAAGCATCAGTATCTTCCACACAGCCCCAGATTTCCGCTATATCTTCTACAGATAATGCAGCATCTGTACCGATTTCATCCAACACAAATCTCCAAAGCTTTTCTATATTACCTTCGTTTAAAGTTTCTCCCATGTTCATTGAAGGATATGGTTCTCTTCTAAGCTGCTTTCGCGGATTTTGTATGTCAATATCGTACACATCACCATTCTGTGGCACGTATACATCTGTATTTATATCCTTCTGTATCTCTTTCCCTAAAAAATTTATCGTGTCTGGATCGCCATGGATCAAAAATACCTTTTTAGGATGAAGGATATTGGCAAGTGACAGTATCTCGCTCATGTCAGCATGTGCTGAAAGTCCAAACTTGTCAACTGCACATTTTATTGGTATTTCTTTATCCGCCAATTTAAGCTTTTTATCATCGTCTTTTTCATCCGTAAGCTCCAAAAGCTTTCTTCCAGGTGACTCCTCGTCTTGATACCCTGTTATAGCTATCAGATTTTTTTCATCTCCTGCCAGTTTTTCAGCATACCACTGGCTGGGACCACCTGTAAGCATTCCTGAACTTGATACTATCACGCATGGCTCTTTTATGATTTCTTCCCTCATTTCTGATTTGTCAACTGGCATTATATTGTCATCAAAAAATATTTCTCCGCCTTTAAAAATCTTCTTAGCCAAGCTTTCCCTTAGGTAGTTTGGATTTAATTTATAAATCCTGCATATGTCTTTCACCATGCCATCAACGTACACTTTTGTTTCTATCATGCCTTTATTTATAGCTTTTTTAAGTATAAGTATTATTTCCTGCGCTCTCCCCAGTGCAAAAGCAGGTATCAAAACTTTTCCACCATTTTTAATTACATATCCTATCTTCTCAACAAGCCTTGATTCTTCTAATTCTCTATTTGCATGAAGCTTATCTCCATACGTAGATTCAAAGAAAGCTACATCAGGTCTTAATTTTGGTATTGACGCACCTTCTATCGTATTCTGCCTAAATCTTGAGAAGTCACCTGAGTAAAAAAAGCTTCCCTCATTTCCAACTATGTATGTTGATGCTGCACCTGCTATATGTCCGGCGCTGTAGAAAGTCACCTTTAAATCAGAATCTAAAAAAGGTGAAAATGTATGACCCGGTGTATGGCATATTATCCTGTTTAGCATTTCCTTTACATGTATCTCGGCATAAGCGGGTATCTCCGCTTCTCTTTCCATTATCTTTAAGCTGTCGTATAATAGTACCCTTGTCAAATCTTTTGCAGCATGTGTCATGTATATCTTGGCATCAGGGTAGATCCTTGATATTATAGGCAATGCGCCAATGTGATCCATATGAGCATGGCTTATCAATATCACATCTACTCCGCCATTTTCCTGAATAAGCTGAAAATCAGGAAGATTGTCCTTACCTGATGCCATCCTTATTCCACAATCTAATAAAATATTTTTTCCGTCTATGTTCACCAAATAGCACGATGCACCTACTTCGCTTGCTCCACCGCAAAAATAAAATTTCATGTGTATCCCCTTTACTTGACTTTATTTATAAGCTTGCCTATTCCTTCAATTTCAATTGTGACCACATCACCCGGCTTTATCGGCCCTACTCCAGATGGAGTCCCTGTAAGTATTACATCGCCAGGATTTAACGTCATCACATGTGATATGAATGATACAAGCTTAGGTACATTAAATATAAGATGCTTTGTGTTGCTGTGCTGCTTTAATACACCATTTACGTATGTTTTTATCTCTAAGTTTGATGGATCTAAATCTGTCTCAATCCATGGTCCTATAGGCAAAAACGTGTCAAATGATTTTGCCCTCGTCCATTGCCCGTCTTTTGACTGCAGATCTCTGGCTGTGACATCATTGGCAATGGTGTATCCAAGGACATAGTCTAGTGCCTCATCTTCTGAAACATCCTTTGCCATCTTCTTTATGACGACAGCCAATTCACCTTCGTAGTCAACCCTCTCTGACATTTCAGGAATCACTATGTAATCATTATATCCTATCGCTGCAGTTGCAGGCTTTATAAATAGAGTAGGCTCATCAGGACGCTTGTCTCCCATCTCCTCAATGTGGTCTCCAAAATTCAAGCCAACACATACGGCTTTTGTCATATCGCATGGCGGCAAAAGCTTCACGTCGTCAATCTTTAAACTTTTCATCAAACCTCCATCTATTGTGAAAATATTTTCACCATCTACTACTCCATACTTCTTTCCTTCATCATCTATTCTCACAATTCTCATGTATACCGCTCCTTTTTATATCTTTTTATAGATATTTTAGCATAATATAAAAGAGGTGTAAAAACATTTTAGCAATTTAAAGTAAAAAATTTTATTGACACAAGGGTATTTTTGTTGTATTATTATTACAATAATTTGAGTAAAAGACGATGAAAGAGGAAAGTAGGTATGTAGAGGATTATAGAGAGTCCGGGATGGTGGAAGCCGGATGTCTTAAGCATATTGAAGTTCCCTCTTAAGTTGCGATCTGAAATTAAAGTAGGTGATGCCGGGGTCTTCTACCGTTAAAAAGAAGGGAGTATGATTGTACTCTTAGAGTGAACCTTTCATGGTTAATAAAGGTGGTACCGCGGAAAATCTCCGTCCTTTGGGATGAGAGATTTTTTTTATAAGATAATATGTTAAAAGGGGTTGATTTGATGGTTATTATAATGAAAGAAAATGCAACAGAAGAAAATATAAAAACCGTCTGCGAATACGTAAATAAATTCAATCTATCAACACATGTAGTAAATGGTGCTGAAAGGTCCATAATCGGCGTCATCGGAAATGTGGAAGTCCTCGAAGATAAGCCTATATCCTCGATGGAAGGCGTGTACGACGTCGTCAGGATTTCTTCTCCGTATAAGCTTGTATCAAGGTCTGCAAAGCCTGACAGCACTGTGGTAAAAGTCAAAGATGTAGACATCGGCGGAGGCAGTTTTGTCATGATGGCAGGACCATGTGCTGTAGAAAGCTATGAGCAAATGCTTGAAGCTGCCAAAGCAGTCAAGAAATCTGGTGCAAAAGTCTTAAGAGGTGGTGCATACAAGCCAAGGTCATCACCATATTCTTTCCAAGGATTAGAAGAGGAAGGACTTAAGATACTAAATGCTGTCGGACGGGAAACAGGCATGGTCACTATCACAGAGATCGTCAGCAGCTCTCACATAGAGAAAGTATCGCAATACGCAGATATACTGCAAGTTGGTTCAAGAAACATGCAGAATTTCGAGCTTCTAAAAGAGATAGGCAAGTCAAACATGCCAGTTCTATTGAAACGGGGCTTATCGTCAACTATAGAAGAATGGCTTAATGCAGCGGAATACATCATGAAAGAAGGAAATCCAAATGTCATACTTTGCGAAAGAGGCATACGCACATTTGAAACGTACACCAGAAATACTCTTGATTTAAATGCTGTCGCTGCAGTAAAAAATTTATCCCACCTTCCTGTAATAGTCGATCCAAGTCATGGTACAGGAAGGCGTGACCTTATAGCGCCACTATCAAGGGCTGCTGTAGCAGTAGGAGCTGACGGACTTATCATAGAAGTGCACCCACATCCAGACATGGCACTTTCAGACGGTGGGCAGTCACTTACGCCTGAAGAATTTGACAAAGTTTCAAAAGAAGTAAATAAAATTCTTTTGGCTTTAAAAGACTAAGACTAAAGCTGGATTATCATACGATAGCCCAGCTTTTTTTATCGGCATACATTATTCCATTTTCATTAAGATATTTTTTTGCATCATCTTCAAAACCATTAAGCGAATAATATATAAAGTAACCTTTTATGCCTAAAGTCTTCTATCTTCTACCGTTTTTACAAACTTCTCAGTATCACTTTTGCTAATAGACCTCTCCCAGCTTTTTACCTCTATGAAAAGGTCTTTTCCTTCTTCATAGCTTTTTGCCCAAATATCTACTTCGTGTTCTCGCCCGCCTTCCAACATAACCTTGTATGGCTTTACTTCTTGATATCTTGCAAATTCAGCTCCTTGTACCGGATTATATACTTTGTCCTTGAGCATTGCATTTTCTTTTTTATATTGTTCAAATTTTAGGTACTTCATCAATACGTATTCTAATATATGCCCTTTATAATATTTTTCCCTGCCTTTTAAGCTCTTTATCTCTTTTTGCAATGACTCTATCTCCATAAGCTGCTTTTCCCGTTCTTCATCTAATATTTTCTCTAGCGGAAAATTATCTATTTCTTCCTCGTATTTGTATCTAAAAACTTTATAAAATATGTCATCTGTCATTCCTTTATACCTTATGCTTGTGCTTCCTTCACTTATGAGATCTCCCTTTAATAGCATTTGTAGTTTGTTCTCGGCTTCCCTGTCATCGTACGGTAAATTACACTTAGCTATTATCTCCTGCCGCGTCCACTCTTTTTCTCTATTTTTTGATAAAAACAGGACTATTTTTTTGGCATTTTTATCATTTACTGTGCTTAATGTGCGGCTTATATACTCCATCCATGTTCCGTATATGCTGCCACGCCTTAATTCAAAATCAAGTGTTTTAATAAGTCCATCAACAGTAGTTAAATCTTTATCTTTGTATATGCTTCGTATTATAGCACTTATATAAAATGGATCTGAATTTACTAATTTGTTTAGATATAGAGCTACATCGTCTGACACAGGAACCCCTGTTATTATGCTGTAATTGTATATTGCTTCAAGTCCTTCTTCCTCTTTTAAATTATTAAGCTCTGTTTCTATAAATCTTCCTGGCAATTGACCTCTTATTATGTTCTTAAGCCAGCTTACCCAGCTTCCTGTTACAAGCATTGGCGCGACTTTTGATTCTGCCAATGATAAATATGATCCTGCAAGGTCATTAGCTACTCTTGTTCTTCCCATATCCCAGTATATTTCGCTATTAATAAACTGAAATTCATCGATTATTTGAACTATGTAATCACCTGTCACGCTTGCGATTCTATGCGGTGCCAATTGAGCATTATTCCAAATCGTATCAACCATGTCTTTATCTTTTAATGCATCTTTAAATAGTTTTATGTTATCAGAAACAGCTTTATATCCATTTTTCGATGCAATTTCATTTAATTCATCAAGGCTTTTTATTGTACGGCATAAGTTTACATCTCTTAGTTTAAAACCCAGATATTGTGATATGAAAGACGCATAAAAGTTTAAAGCAAAGTCAACGATCCATTTGCTGCCTTCTTTTACTTCGAAGTAAAACGGCACTAAAGGACCATTTTTTGTGTATATAATATTGTAAAGCCTTTCCACAAGCGCTGTTTTCCCTTTTTTTCTTCTTGATAGCAGTGCTGTTGATCTTGATAATTTCACAGGTATTTCGTCTGCCCATCTTTCAAAATAAGACAGCTCCTCCTTTCTTCCAGTAAATAAATCAGGCTGTCCTATTCTTTCTTCAATTGCGTATATCAATTTATTATCATCCATTATAGCACCACCTTGTAATTGGTATCTCCTATTATGAGTATACCGCAACAAACAGTAATTAACAACAAACTTTTACAATGACTTTAAATACCTACAATCGAATATCTTTTTAAGCTTTTTCCTATACGATTGTTGCAAGTGAAATCGGCATATATTAGTATTTCTCAATTTAGAGCTAAAAACATTTCTACTCTACTAATAGCAGCAGGAATATCATGACAAACTTGAATTCGCAAGTGATAATTCTATTATCCATAAATGAAAAGCATAAAAAATAAATAGCAGCTAAAACATTTCTTTTAGTATTTTGCGAGCACTTACCAAAGAAAAACTGATTTTAGCTGCACTTTATATCAATACATATTAGGAAAACCCAATTGTTTTAAAGCTTCATAGACTACAATTACCACAGAATTTGACAAATTTAAAGACCTTTCCGCCTTTACCTCGTTCATAGGTATCCTTATGCAATCATCTTCGTACTTCTCTCTAAGCCACTGAGGAAGGCCTGCTGATTCTTTCCCGAAAAGGATGTAAGACTCATCTTCGTACTTTACTTCGTGATAAAAGTGTTTGCCTTTTGTGGTAGCTAAATAATATTTACAGCCTTTCGTAGACTCTAAAAATTCCTCTAAGTTTTCGTACACCTTTAAGTCAAGGTATGGCCAATAGTCAAGTCCAGACCTTTTTAAATACTTCTCACTTAGAGAAAAACCAAGCGGTTTTACTAAGTGAAGCTTAGATCCTGTAAGGACACAAGTCCTTGCTATATTACCTGTATTTTGCGGTATCTCCGGCTCAACCAATACTACATTTATGGGCATTTGCATTCCTCCAGTTTATTTAAAGAACTTCCTTGGTATGTACTTCCACATGGCTTCTATCATCTTATCATTAGGTTCAAAGTAGAGAATAGTCCTTTTGCCGGCATTTTCAAAGACAGCGAAGTACACATCAGGTGATGTCATTGAACTTACCGCTTCCACCTTGTTTGGTATCTTTCTGTACTCATCTGAATACTTGTCGCTTGACACCTTTGCTACGATTTCAAAGTCTTTGCAGTCAATACTTAAAAGTCTTTTCCTTCTGCTTTCAGCTACTATCCTATCTACATCCAGCTCACCGTTGGTATATGCGTACTCGTATTCAACGTTTTGCGATTTAATCACGTAATAGGCAAAAAAAGGTATTGCAACGATAAAAAAGATGAGAAATCCCTTCACAAAAGGTATAAGAGGTACTATGAAAAAAACAATTACCAATGAAGCTAAAATAAGTCCTATAGCTTTCAGCATGTCCTTAGATGTCTTTTGTTTTTTTACAAGTTTTTCAATAAATATATCCACAAAATCAACTCCCAGCTTAATTATACTTTTATAATAAATTTATTTTATCAAAATTGCAACATCATTATTTATACCATGAGGTATTTCCACTTTCCCTGCTTGAATCTGTATGTGTACATGAAAGAACGAACAACAAAGTCAAAGCATATTCCTATCCATATGCCATATATGCCCATGCCCATCCACTTGCCTAAAGCGTATCCTATGGCAATCCTAAAAAGCCAAAGCCCTATAAATGCCGTCACAACTATATACACCAGATCTCCCGCTGCTCTTAAAACGCCAGACAATACATTCATTATAGCCAACATCGGTTCGATTGCAGCAAATATCCTTATGACTACAGCACCCATCCTTATGACTTCAGGATCTGTAGAATAAAGTGCGGCAAGTTGACGTGCAAATATAAACATGATGACTCCTATGACTGTTATTATCCGCACCGCTATTTTATTTGACAGTTTCCCGTACGTCTCCGCCAGCATCATCTTTCTAGCCCCCAAGCTTCTTCCAACCAAAGAAGTAGCTGCCAGTTGAAATCCGAATATAGGCATAAATGCAAGGCCATTGGCATTCATGCCTATTTGGTACACTGCAATAGACGCAGTACCCATTGTAGAAACTATAACCTGCATTATTAAAAATCCGCCTTGCATTATAAGCTGCTCTAAGGACGCAGGGACGCCAACCTTCACAATCCTCAACATCATAGGAAAATTAAGCTTCACTCCGTCTTTTATGCTTAAATTGATCCTTCTCTTTCCAAAGTAAAGAACATAAAGCTGTATAAAACCACCTATAACCCTGGCTATAGTGACAGACATAGCAGAACCTTTTACTCCAAAAGCAGGTATAAGCTGGTGTCCGCCGATATTTACGCCAAACACCGTAAGAGAGTTTAAGATGAGGCTTATCAAGTTTATGGTAGCCGTAATGTACATGGGCGTCCTTGTATCACCTGCACCCCTTAGTGCACCGCCTAATACAATATCTATTATCACAAATGGCATGCCCAAAAGAATGATCTTGTAATACATAAGCCCCAGCTCAAATACATCTTTTGCTACAGAACCAAAAAACAATTTTATCAGCGGGACAGCAAAGATATATCCGAAAACGGTAAACAAAATAAAAATGATTATGCACATTACAAGCGCCTGCATTACAGCAAGCTTTGCATTGTCATCGTCATTTTCTCCTATTAGCCTTGCAACGATTACCGTGCACCCTGTTGACAGCCCTGCAAAGATAGATTGAAAGAAAAACACCAAAGTATTTATCATGCCTACTGCCGCTATAGCAGCTGTGCTTATGTGGCCCACAAATATGGTTGACACCATACCGACCATCATTATAAGCATTTGTTCAGTTATAGAAGGCCATGCCAGCTCTAATATTTCCTTCTGAAGACTAAATCGCTGTTCAGCTTTCTCCATTTTGACCCCCCTATATATCGCTTCCTCTTTTTACAAAATGTCCTCCAAGTTTTTTATTCACATCATATAATATCTTGTCGATCTTTAAATTTCTCTTGACATCCAAATCAAAAAGTGACAACTGCTTTATCTTTGTTGCACTTAAGTTTGACACAGAAAGCCCTATAAGCCTTACAGGCTGCGTCATTTTAGCCTCTTTAAATATGGCCTCGGCAACAGAATAAATATCATCTGACGAATCTATGTATTCATTTAATGTGCGGCTTCTTGTATGAAGTGTGAAATTTGAGGTCTTTATCTTTACAGTTACAGTCCTGCAGTAAAGTCTCTCACCCTTAAGCTCTGATGATACTATGTCAGCAAATCCTCTTAAATACTTTAAAAGCAAGTCTGCATCGCTGGTGTCTTTTTTTAGCGTCGTCTCTTTCCCTATTGATTTCGTTTCCCTGTACGTTTCAACAGGTCTTGAATCAATTCCTCTTATCCTGTCGTATATCTCTTTGCCGTACTTCCCAAATATATTCGTAAGCTCATCTTGGCTTAATTTTAGCAAATCATCCACTTTCTCTACGCCTATTTTTTTAAGCCTTTCAGAAGATTTTTTCCCAATACCGTAAACTTTCGACACGCTTAAAGGCCTCAATATATCAGGCACCATATCTTCAGTTATGATCATGAGTCCATCAGGTTTATTCCAATCCGACGCAATCTTGGCAAGAAATTTGTTGTATGAAACGCCTGCAGACACAGTAAGCCCTGTCACCATGTGCACTTTCTCTTTTATTTCCTTGGCAATATCTTCTGGATTTTTGTCGATATCAGTCACATCCAGGTATGCTTCATCAATCGACAGCGGCTCCACAATATCAGTAACTTCATATAAAATATCAAATACTTTTTCAGACACCTCTCTGTACCGCTGAAATCTTACTGGCAAAAAAATACCGTGTGGACATAAAGTCTTCGCCATGTACATAGGCATAGCTGAATGAACACCATATTTTCTCGCTTCATAAGAGCATGTAGATACAACACCTCTACCAGATAGCCCACCTACTATGACAGGTTTTCCTCTAAGTTTTGGATTGTCATGTTGCTCAATAGAGGCAAAAAAAGCATCCATATCAACATGGATTATCTTGCGCATCATTTTTTATCCCTCATAACTGAATTACTAAAATATATTATAGCACAGCATCTTGTTTGCAGCAAAAATGGAATATACTATAAAAAAAGATAGATAGAATATGTTTTGAGAAGCTGTGCAGCAATACTGATTTAAAAGGCAAAGTAGCTTTTGTTGGAGATGGGATAATGTTCCCGCTTTAACAAGAGCAGACATCGGAATTGCAATGGGAAGAATCGGCACTGGTGCAGCTATAGAAGCGGCAGACGTGGTGCTGATGGCAAACTAACCTCACAAATTGGTTGATGCAATAAAAATAGCAGCAAGTCTTGCTGCTTTTATGCATTTACGTATTCGTCGTAAACCATCTTTGATATTTTCCCTATGGCCATTTTCCCATCAAGATTCGTATTCATGTTGTTTGTCATCACGCTTATTATGTAGTCACAATCTTTTAAAAACACTATCCCTACATCATGCTCTAATGACTTAAGTTCCCCAGGCTTATGAGCAATCAATACATCATCTGGCAAGTACATATCAAGCCTGCCTAAATCTTGCTGCTTCTTTAAGATTTCTATCATCTTGATGCTGTACTCCTCATCTACAACTTTTCCAGAGTACATCTGCTCTAAAAGGCGTGTCATATCCTTTGGACATGTATAATTGTCTTTCCCAGATTTTATAGCTTCAAAATCCATCATCTTTCTCTGGATTTTAGTATGAAACAAACCTAAATCCTCTGCCATCTTATTTATGTTTTTCATATCTGCTATATCGATCAAAACATTTGCGGCAGTGTTGTCACTTATAATGATCATCAATGTTATAAGTTCTTCTATAGTGAATTTGTGCTTGCTATTTAACTGGTACAAAACCCCGCTGCCTGCAGTTTTCATAAAGTCAGATAAAACAATATTGTCAGTCAGTCTTATGTACCCTTCTTTAGCCATCTTATATATCTGTGCCATGATAAGTATTTTTATCGTGCTGGCAGATGGAAACATCATTTCTTCATTTACGCCTATCATTTCTCCAGTCTTCAGATTTTTTACAGAAACACCTATATCTCCACCAGCATTACTGACGAAATTCATTATGTCATCATGTAAACTCATAATTAAGCACTTCCTTTTCTCATAATTCCGTACGTCTTAATAGTATCACTTTTGAAGAAAAAATCCAGTACCTATTTAAAGGCAAAAAAATCAGGTGTATTAAACACCCAATTTTATTTACTCACTTATCATATATACCATACTTAAGCATGTTTATGCAACTTTTTAAATCATCAATGATTTTATCTTTATCTGCAATAAGTCTGTCAATGTCGTGATTATACATCTTTATATAATTGTTGCCAATCGCTTCAATAGAAGTCATGATAAAGCTTAAGGACCTATTAATATCTACATCTTTTCGAAATCGCGACAAATCTAAATTTTCCATAAATTTCTTCATGACTTCACTGCTTATTCTCTCATATCTTTTCAATATGTCATCTTTTATTTCTTCTGGCGAATCATAAATAGATACTGTCAAAAATCTGTACTCCAAGGGCTTTCTGTAATACAATCTGAATTTAACCATTGTCCAGCTCATGAGCCTGTCAAATATATCTGAAGACGAATCATCTATGAATTCATAAAAAGCAGCAACAAACTCATCTACAATGCGATCAAAAAGATACAAAAATAAATTCTTTTTGCTCTTAAAGTAGTGGAAAAGAAGGCCTTTTGATATTCCAGCATTCTTGACAATTTCATTTGTAGAAGCCCTCATATAGCCTTTTTCGGAAAACTCCCTTAGGCTTGCTTCAATTATTCTGTTCCTCTTTTCATCGCTTAGATTTTCAAAGCTTTCGTACAAAAAGATCCCTTCCTAAAACTAAATTCTCAAATCCCTCTTTTGATAGAAAACATAAGTCCCGCCAATACAAAATACCACAATCAAAGCAGATATTACAACGTATATTATCTCAAATCCTTTTCCATTCATCAAATTCTTTGCGTCAAAATACTTAAAAGGCGTAAGGTACTTTAAGCGAGAAAGATGATTGTCTATATCTATGGCAAGAGATAAAATATACGTTGCCAGCATCACACCTATAGTAATAGGCGAAGACAATCTGGGATTTTTTAAAAAACCTGAAAAATACAATCCCAATGAAACATATATAAGCTGCAGTGCAAATACCCCCAACATCAATTTTAACACATCACCGCTAATGTTTTCACCCTTGCTGTAGTATCCCACAAAGTACAAAGACGAAATGAAAGTAACAGCATTGAAAATGATTATATTTGTAAGCGCAGCAAAAAGCTTTGACGTAATAACATTTGCTCTCGGTACAGGTTTTGACATCAAAAATTCCGCAGTCTTATCATCTTCCTCTTTAGAAAGTATATTAGAGCCAATCAGTGAAGCGTGCAAAGCAGCCATCAATACGATGTATATAAACATGGCGCCGTAAAAACCTATAGCCTTCGATAAGTCAAAATTTCCACTGCCAAACATGGATTTTAGCGCGTCAGGCATCTTTGAAATCATGTCGTTAAGAGATTGACCAGATATAGACGAGCTGGCAGCGTACTTTCCCATCGACGAAGCTACAAAGGCAATCATCACCAAACACCATATAATCAACGACTTAACGCTGGATTTCATCTCTTTAATGTAAATATTCACTCATATCCCCCCTTACATTGCGTAAATGTCTCTTTTTTGGAAAAAGACATAGCTTAAAAAAATCGACACAACGACTATAATCAAAGATATGATGGAAAAATGAACGTCGTAAGAAGAATTCTTCATAATGTAGTTTAAATCGAAATATTTAAAAGGCGTCAAATATTTCATGTTGTCGTCGTTTAAAATAGCCTGAATCATGCCAATTACATAAAATGCAAATACCACTCCTAAAGATATAGAAGTTGTAGACTTGATCTTCTTCACAACTGATGACAACAAAACCCCCAGCGATAAAAATATCATCTCTACAAACAAAAGTGTGACAGAAATCATGAAAAAGAGTTTGATGTTAAAGGGCCCTTTCGTCACTGATTTTGCCATGATAAATGCAGATAAAAAGTAAACGGCATCTGTAATCAGAAGTATGACGATGGATGACAAAATCTTTGACGTCAAAATAGATCCTCGCTTTACAGGTTTTGCCATGAGAAAATCAGCCGTCTTAAGCTTAATCTCCTTTGATATTGCAGCAACACCGTAATTCATGGCTTGTATAGCACCTAAAAGCACCACATAAGAAAATACATAAGAATAATAGCCTAAAAACTCAATTATGTCGTCTATGGAAATGCCAAAAGCCTTCCTCACGGCCACAGGATAGCCTTCTAATACATCCTTAAACAAAGACGCATTCTTGTAAAACGTAGGATACATGGAAAGTAAAAAAACTGCCACAAAAGCTAATGATATAGACCATACGGCTAAAGACTTTGTTTTTGATTTCAACTCGTACAAAAATACGTTCATATTGACACCCCCTTAAGTGTAGTAGTGCATGAAGATTTCTTCTAAGCTAGGTTCTTCAATGGCAATATCTGATATGCTTATCTCCGCTATCTTCTTCGTTATATTGTTTATATCACCTTTAAATAAAAAGCTGACTGTCCTGTCTTTTACCTGAAGATCGCTTACACCATCCATATTAAAATACTCAGCCTTTAAAGGAGCATTTATCTCAACATAGACTTTCTTATAGCTGTTTTCCCTCAATGTGCTTATCTTCTCAAGGCTCACTATTTTGCCTTCCTTTATGATGGCAACTCTATCGCACAATTTTTGGACTTCGCTTAGTATATGGGATGAAAATAAAATTGTAACACCTTTCTTGTTTTCCTCTTTTAAAAGATTGAAAAATCTTTGCTGCATAAGTGGGTCAAGTCCGCTTGTCGGCTCATCTAATATAAGCAGTTTAGGCTCATGCAAAAGCCCCTGGACTATGCCTATTTTCTTTCTGTTGCCATATGAAAGGTCGTCGATCCTTTTGTCCGAATCCAAATCCATAAGTTCGGAAAGCTCTTTTATCCTCTTGCTGCAGTCCTTTTTATAAAAACTTGCAGAATACTTTAAAAGGTCTATCACCTTCATGTTGTCGTAGTAGAATACTTCTGATGGCAGATATCCTATATCCTTTTTTATATCTGGGCCGTACTTTATGCAGTCCTTGCCAAAAATCTTGGCACTGCCAGATGTGGGATAAATAAGTGATAAAAGTATCCTTATTGTGGTGGATTTCCCTGCTCCATTAGGCCCTATAAAGCCGAAGATTTCACCTTCTTCCACATCAAAGCTTACATCGATTATGCCTCTCGATTTCCCGTAATACTTGGTCAAGTTATTAACTTCAATGATTTTCATAAAAGCGCCTCCTTTTGACCATTTGGTCAATTTACAATTTGATTATAACTCTAATTGACCATGTAGTCAATGCACTTTTAAAAAATAAAAGGGATTTTAAAAGTACAGGGATTTTAAAAATTCCTCTTGAAAATATGGGTTATTGGAAAGTTCAATGTACTTAACCTTATCTCTTATCGCTTTAGATTTCTCAAGCATCTCATCAGAAAGAAGCGCAAAAGATGCTCCTAACCCTGCTGCGTTCCCTATCTGAACTGCCTTTTCTTTTAATCCCTTTGGTATAAGCCCTATTTCTGCAGCGCTTTCTACGCTTATGTAACTGCCAAACCCTCCTGCTAAGTAAACTTTTTTTATATCTTTTTCAACAATATTCATCTCTTTCATAAGAATATTGATTCCAGCCTGTATGGCTCCCTTTGCCAATTGTACCTGCCTTATATCCTTTTGTGTAAGGTATATGCCACCTGCCTCGTCTATTAAAAATGATGGCATATGGTCATATTGCACAATGCGATCTAAAAACTTTTTGCCAACTACGCTTGTCACTTCACCTTTATCCAATATCCTTCCAGTGGTATCAATTATCCCATGCTTAAAAAGTTCTGCCACCACATCGACGATACCTGAACCGCATATACCTTTTGCTGCCTTTCCTCCAATTGTAGTAAATACGGGATCTCTTTCAAAATCCACATGATCTATAGCCCCTTCTACACCACTTAATCCGAAAGTAATGCCAGCTCCTTCAAAAGCAGGCCCTGCAGCGGCAGAACAAGATATGAGAAAGTCTTTATTTCCCAACACTATCTCGCCATTTGTGCCTATATCTACCAGCAAAATGATATCATCGCTTTCACTGATTCGACTTGATAGTACAGCCGCCACCGTATCTGCTCCAACGTATGAAGCGACCATAGGAAGCGTCACAACGTATCCTTCTTTGTTTATATCTATTTCTAAATCTCTCGACTTTACCTCAATCGATGACGTAAATGAAGGTATATAAGGCGAATTAGCGATATTTTTAGCAGGTACTCCTAAAGCCAAGTGGATCATGACGGTATTGCCAACCATCACTATTTCATATATATTTTCATTTGAAATTCCTTGTCTTTCACAAAAATAATCTACTATCCTATTGATTTCTTCAATTATAGCCACATGCAATCTATAAAGTCCATCTTCTTTAGCGATTGTGTAATTTATCCTCGATATGACATCAGCACCATAAGATCTTTGTGGATTTACACCTGAAAAAACGTCTATCATTTTACCTGTATCAATGTCGTACAAATATGCAGCGATTGTAGTAGTGCCTATATCCAAAGATACGCCGTATAAACTACCAACAAAGTCAACGCCTTCAACGGATATGACCTCATTCCTTCTCAATACGCAAATGGCATTGTAACCATTTTTCTCTAAGACGCCTGGAAGCCCCTTTAATACACTTAGTGGAATTTTTGCGTCAAATCCTAATGCACCGCATATCCTCTTAAAATCATCTCTCTGGTCATCCAGTGTAGGAATATCAAGCTTTATGCGGATTTTTTTAACTCTCGGGTTTACATTGCCAACTTCAAATAGACCCATGCTTCCAGTCAAGACTGATATTTTTCCTTCATCTAAAACTGTAATAGAAAGATCTCTATCAACATTTACAAAGCATGAAAGCCTTACACCTTTTTTAAGCTCTTCATCACTTAAATTTTTCATCTCGTCGGAAGTCACAGGAAGTTTTTCACTTACTATGACTTTACACTTTCCGCAGGTATGATAACCGCCACAAGAATTAGGCACTGGCACACCGTTTTCTATCAATGTTTTAAAAAGGTTTGAACCATCTTCTGCTAAAATTTCCTTGTATTCATCTTTATATTTAACTTTCAGTGTGTGATGTATATTTTTCTCATTGCGGTAAATACACTGAAAAAAATCGCATTTGCTGCAATTGTGATGCGAAAATGACGACTTTACGCCTTTGCCAACGCCTAATACGAAGGACAAAGATTTTACAGGATGCATCATGTTATTTTCGTCCAGTATGACACCTATTTTTGACGCATCGAGATTTTTAAAAATGAGCTTCTGTGATGCTATATCCCACTTGTCATCACCGGGGAATATCATCTCAGTCACTTCAAACCCCTCTTTTAATGCATCATTTGCCATATCACTGTAAAACTTCTCGCAAAGCTTATCTAATGCTGCATTTCCAACGGCATCGTATATCATCCCATCCATATACTTTCCATCGTCAAAAAATCTTGATGATGCATTTTCAATGCCGTCTTTAATTGTGACAACAGCCATGACGACATATTCTGCACTTTTTAATCTTTCTACTATGTGTTTTTCATTTATCGTATCGCCGCTTAAAAATTTTATGGCATCATTTTCATGGTCATACTCAAAAGAATCCCTGTCAAAACAGACTAAAGGCTCAATGAGATCATAAGCATCGTGTATGGCATTTCTTATCTTGTCTAATAAACCTTTATAAGGCTCAGAATCTTTATATCCCAAATACCTTAAAACAGACTTCTCATCTATCTCTATTTCATAAGACCTTATATCCATCTTCTCCTCCTCATATATTTAATTAAGAATACTGAAATCTTTTTTATATATCATATATTAAGGAAAATTGAATTTCAATAATTTAAATTAATACAGTATTCTAAATTTCTAAATCGCTATTGATTATCAATCGATTTAGTGCTATTATTTTTATAAAAGTAGCACAAAAGGAGATGATACATCTGGAAGAAATTACACGTTTCGGAGTCTCGATGGAAGCGAATTTACTTTCACAGTTTGATAAATTGATTGAGTCAAAAAACTACAAAAACAGGTCTGAGGCAATAAGAGATTTGATCAGAGATTACATAGTGGAAAACCATTGCGAATCAGACGATGCCGAATCAATTGGCACTGTCACATACGTTTATAACCATGAAGTAAGGGAAATAAGCGACAAACTCGTGGACATTCAGCATGGACACCATGAAAACATAATATCCAGCATGCACGTTCACCTTGATGAACACAACTGCCTTGAAGTAATGGTTGTAAAAGGCACTTCAAGGATTATATCATCAATAGCTGATGAGATAATCAGCACAAAAGGTGTAAAGCACGGAAAGCTTGTCATGACGACGACAGGAAAGAATTTATAAGGGGGAGTTTTTATGCATATACCAGACGGCTATTTAAGTCCTGCCACATGTGCCGTAATGGGTGCGGCAATGGTGCCTGTATTAGCTGTGGCAACAAAGAAAGTAAATGAAACTTTTGATAAGAAGGATGTACCAACAATGGCGATAGGTTCAGCCTTTGCCTTCACCATAATGATGTTCAATGTGCCTATACCTGGTGGTACGACAGCACACGCTGTTGGTGCTACGCTTTTGGCCATCGCATTAGGTCCATGGGGAGCCAGTATTTCTATTACAGTCGCACTTCTTATACAATCGTTGTTCTTCGGAGACGGCGGCATCTTGGCATTGGGAGCGAATAGCTTTAACATGGCATTCATAGCACCTTTTGTCGGATACGGTGTATACATGCTTCTTCAAAAGCTTAATGTAGGAAAAGTAATATCATCTGCCATAGGTGCATACATTGGAATAAACGCTGCAGCACTTGCAGCATCAATAGAATTAGGACTTCAACCTGTACTTTTTCACACAGCAGATGGTCGTGCCTTATACTTCCCATACGGGCTTAGTCAGTCTATACCTGCCATGATGTTGGCGCACCTTACAGTAGCCGGGTTAGTAGAGGCAGCAGTAACTGGACTTGTAGTTTACTACCTTATTAAAGCTGGTGAAGGTAACATACTCTATAAATTTGCTTACAGACTAAGAGGTGAAAATAAATGAAGAAACTTTTGATAGCTGCAGTAGTGATAATACTGCTTACACCAATTGGACTTTTAGCACCAGGATCTGCTTGGGGTGAATGGGGAATAGATGAGATAAAAAACATGGTAGGATATGTACCAAGTGGAATGAAACATTTTTCAAATACGGTGAAGGCTTTATTTCCTGATTACGGCATACCAGGCTTTGACAAAAACTTTTTCCAACAATCCATAGGCTACATATTTTCAGCTATTGTAGGAATCGCATTAATTGCCATAGTGTTTTTTATCCTTAGCAAAATAATTGGTAGACAAGAGGGGAAAAATGAGTAATTTTATTGAGAAGACTGTATTGAGTATACAAAGTACATTTCAAGATATGTTTGAATCAGATGAAATTGCCAACAGACAAGGGCTTATGCAGTCACTGGATACAAGAGTGCGGCTTGTATCCATTTTGCTTTTGATTATCTTATGCAATATAAGCAGTTCATGGCAATTTTTGTGCTTAATGATTGTATACTCTATCTTTGTTGCTGTACTTTCAAAAGTACCAATAAAGTCCTATATATTCAGAGTTTCATCAGTCTCTGTGGTCTTTACAGGGATTGTATTAATACCATCCTTGTTTAACATCGTAAAACCTGGAAGTCCACTTATATACATTGGAAGAAACTTGTATATAACGAGCAATGGGGCTTTAAGCGCATCGATTTTTATAATGCGCTCTTTTGTCTCCCTTTCCTTCATATACATTTTGATACTGTCTACAAAGTGGGTGGAAATTTTAAAAGCTTTTAGGTATTTCAAACTGCCGAAAATTTTCTCTGCCACCCTCGATATGTCATTCAGGTATATAACTCTCTTTCTCGATGTAACATCAAATATGTTTCTTGCAAGAAAAAGTAGAAACGTAGGGCAGTCTAAAGGCAAAAGCGAGAGAAGATTTGTAGCGTCGTCAATGGGAAATCTCTTAATAAGATCAGAACATCTAAGCAGCGAAGTCTACAGTGCCATGATTTCTCGCGGATACAAAGGCGAGTACAAGACAATGAATGACTTCAAATTCGGCATTTTTGACGTAGTCTGGATATTGTTCAACATATCATTTTTCACGGCAATTTTTCTTATAAAAGGAGGCAGACTTTGGATATAGTATTTGAACTTAAAAACATTTCATACTCATATATAAAGTCACAACCCGCGCTTATTAATGTGAACTTTAGCGTATTAAAAGGAGAAAGTCTAATAATTTTGGGTGCCAACGGCTCTGGAAAATCTACGCTATTAAAATTAATGGACGGGTTAATAAAACCAGATAGCGGAGATATATTAGCATTCGGCAAATCCATATTGAACATGAAAAGCGACTACGAATACCAATTTAGGAGAAAAGTAGGTTACCTATTTCAGGACTCTGACGTCCAGCTTTTTAATACGTGTGTATTTGATGAAGTAGCATTTACTCCACTGCAGATGGGATTAAATCCTGACAAAGTAAAAACAATGGTAGAAAAGACTCTTGAGTCGTTCGGCATTGCAAAATTACAAGATAGACCGCCTCACAGATTAAGTGGCGGCGAAAAAAAGAAGGTTGCTCTAGCATCAATAATGGTGATAAATCCAGATGTGTTGCTTTTAGATGAGCCCACAAACGGCCTCGATCCAAGATCGAGAAAGTGGCTTTACAAAATGTTAAGCGACCTAAAAGATGAGGAAAAGACGCTTGTAATATCTACCCACGATTTGGATTTAGCCAGAATCATTGCTGATAGAATCGTCGTGATGAATGAATCACACTCGATAGAGGCTGTAGGGAGAACCGATGAAATACTTGATAACAGCACACTACTTGAAAATGTGAATCTGATATGAATTTAGCTCCCACAATCGGGAGCTTTCTATTTAGAATACAGTTTAAGCGATGACTGAAGAACATTAAGCATCACAATCACCAGCACCATAAAAACTACGATAAATGAAAATCCCACAAACACGCCAAATACATCACTTAGTTTACCTATTATAAAATTGGCTATCATGTTTATAGATGAACTTACAGTTACAATGACACTTATGAATACGCCCGTATTTTCTTTGAAGCTCTTCATTGCCAAAGCCATAGTCGTAGGATAAATTATAGAGTAAAATAAGCCTGCCATGGACAGAAGAATCGATAAATTCTGACTTGCCATGCTTAAGGCGACAAAAGATGCTGCTAATGATGCAAAAATAAAAATGCTCTTTACATAACCTATTTTTTCAACCACAAACCCACCTAAAAGCCTGCCTATTGTAAAAGCAGCAAAGAAAAGCGACAAGTACATAGAGCTTTTTACACTGTTCATGCCGTAAGATCCTTTAAGGTACGTCACAGCCCAATTTCCTATGCCGACTTCTGATGCAATGTAAAATCCTAACATGACTGAAAATAAAATGACATGCCTATCTTTTAATACATCCAAATATTTTACTTTACCACCATCTACATATTTAGCTGTACCAGGAAATCTTGTAAACAAAATTACAATAAGCATTAAAAGAGCTATAATGCCACCAAAAAGATATATGCTTTGCCATGAATACTTTAAAGCCACAAGCCTTCCCGCCGCATTTGGCGAAATTGTAGCACCTAAACCGTAAAAGAAATGCAAAAGGTTCATCATTATGGCTTGATTAACCAAAAATGCAACTGCAGCAGTGGCATTTATGCCTATCTCCAGCATCCCTATACCAAAATTCATGCAGAAGAAGAAAATCAAAAACACAAAGAAAACCGGAGATGCAAAATACCCCAAGATTCCTATGATGATAAAGACAAGTCCTAAGGACAATGCCATCTTACTACCATATCTATTTACAATCATCCCACCAATAAACGAAGCTATGATAAAACCAAGGCTTCCTATAAACAGAAGAAGCCCAATGTACGTATAATCAACATTGTAAAACGACTTAATTGACGATAATACAGGACCTTTTATGTTATCGACAAGACCTATTAAAAGCATCAAAAGGTAATTTAAAACGACAATAAATATCTGCATTTTTTCCTCCCTTGTCAGTAATGCCATACTTCATTATATAGCATTAAAGAGAATAATACAATGAAATATCATCTTGGACTTATAGTCACAACCTCCAAAGGAAAGGAGGTGAAGCTAATGTCCACCAACAAAAAAAGGCGGAAACAAAACCGCCAAATAGATTTGTACAAAATTTTTAAGTTACTGCTTAAACTGTTAGAAATAATATTTGCTTTTATTATAACACAAATTCATGACTTGTAAACCAAAAGAAATATTTTTATTCTACTTTTCAATATAGCTTTCTACCATTCTGGATATTATGTCTTGCATTTCAGCAAAAAGGTCGGTTTTTCCGTCTTTTAAGCACCAATCAAAAATGACGCCCCTCGCTACAATAAATAGCTTCTCTGTAATTTCTTCACAGTCCAGAGTGTTGGGTATCTTGCCTTTTTCTTGCTCATTTTTTAATATTTGAATAAGCATATTCTGCATTGAACGTCCATGCGTTAAAAACATCTTATTCGTCGGAATATACAGATTTTTAGCCATATCTATTCCATCATTTATTGCAAGCTTGGCATATACGAGAAAATACTGAACTAATATATCCTTGCAGTCTGTATAAGCCTCTATAATTTTCGGCACTTCAGCCTCAAAAAATTCGTCACCATGCTTAAATATCTCCACTAAAAGGTCATATTTGGATCTAAAGTAGTGATAATAATTTCCTATCGAAACATTGGCCTTTTCTGCTATGTCTTTTACAGTTATGTTGTCATACCCGTGTTTTTTTATGAGCTCTACACCGCAACTGTAAATCCTCTTTTTAGTAGCAATAGCCTGCTTTTCTCTGGAAGTTAAACTTTCTGGCACCAATCTCTCTCCTGTTCTTCTAATCTATATTTTTAGCAACCTCAAAGGCATTCCATATTGCATACATGATGTTTGAAACATTGCCAGCATCGCCAATCAGATAGACATTTGGAATTTCGTCTTTCACCTCTTTATACAGAGAATCAGACGGAGCATATCCAACTGCAAGAATAACTGTATCTGCTGCGATGTCTATATCACCATCAGGCGTATTCACTTTAAGCACCTTTCCGTCATATGCAGTAGCTTTTGCAGATGTTATAGTCTTTATTCCTTTAAAAGGTATCAATTCTTTTAACATCTCGCTATTTGCATGGCACAATGGACCATTTACCGCCAAAAGCTTTGGAAGTGCCTCAACTATCGTCACATTCTTGCCCATATCTTTAAGCCACAGTGCCGTCTCACATCCTACAAGTCCACCGCCAATTATGACAACATCATTTCCTATATCAACTTTTCCTAACAATGCATCTTGTGCAGTGTATAAAGGTCCTTCTCCCAGTGAAAATACTTTTGGCTTTGAACCTGTCGCAACTATCACTACATCTGCATCAAAATTAATGACATCATGGGCATCTAATTCTGTATTTAGATGAACTTCTACGTTTAACTTCTTTAACTCATTCTCATACCAAGCCACCAGCGCATGATCATCTTCTTTAAATGATGGCACGCCGCCTGGAATCAGGTTTCCGCCTAACCTACCAGTTTTTTCATACACGATTGGCTCATGTCCGCGAAGTGCTAAAACGCGGGCTGCCTCACAGCCTGCTACACCGCCACCTACAATTAAGACTTTCTTTTTGTGCTGGGTGGGTATAAGACGCTCAGCGCTTTCACGGCATGCCTGTGGATTTACTGCGCAGTTTAGAGCAGAATACTCCTGTATGCGTCCCATACATCCTTCATGACATGATAAACATGGACGTATAGAAGCGGTATCACCTGCCTTAAGCTTATTTACATAATCAGGATCAGCCAAAAGTGGACGACCTAATGAAACTATGTCACATGCTCCATCTCTTACAGCATCTGACGCAAGGTCTGGGTTATCCATGCGTCCTGCACATATGACAGGTACATTTACAGCTTCTTTCACCATCTTTGCATATGGGATGTAAAGCCCCTTTTCTTGGTACATTGGCGGATGGCTCCACCACCATGCGTCGTAACTTCCTACATCTACGTCCAAAGCATCGTATCCATATTCAACCAAAAGCTTAGCTGCCTCAATCCCTTCTTCAATATCTCTTCCCTTTTCTTCAAATTCCTCTCCTGGAAGACCGCCTTTACGCCAATCTTTGATGAAGCTTTTTACACTGTACCTTAGCGTAACCGGAAAATCACTGCCACATGTGTTTTTTATCTCCTCCAAGACTTCCCTTGCAAAGCGCAGTCTGTTTTCAAGGCTTCCGCCGTATTCATCTGTTCGATTGTTAAACATAGATATGGCAAATTGGTCTAAAAGGTATCCTTCATGTACCGCGTGTATCTGTACGCCGTCAAATCCTGCTCGCTTTGCATTGTAAGCGCCCTTGCCAAACTGCACAACTATCCTGCGAATTTCCTCTTTTGTAAGAGGACGGCATGTCTTGTCAAGCCAACGGTGTGGGATAGGTGATGGCGCAACAGGCGGATGTTCTCCTAAATTTGTAGGAATTGTAACCCTTCCAAATCCACCAGATAATTGTAAAAATACCTTAGAACCATAAGCATGTATTTTCTCCGTCATCTCACGAGCAGTCCTAATGAAGTGAACTGGAGTATGTGTAGAACATGGACAATTAGGCATGTCATGCTTTTCTATATCGTTGTCAACAAAAGTGACGCCAGTGATGATAAGTCCTGTACCACCTTTAGCTCTTTCAACATAGTAATCAATTCCTCTTTGATTGAAACCACCTTCGGAATCGCCAAGGCCTAATGGTCCCATAGGAGCCATTGCAAAGCGGTTTTTGATGACACAGCTTCCGATAGACACTTCATCAAAGAGAATGCTGTACTTTTTATCCATAAAAAGTCCCCTTCTTTTCTTAATTTTATTGAACATGTTCACCGAATGCATTCTACGAAAATTATATCAGTATGTTAATTAATTGTCAATAAGGTAAAATATTATTTAGTCATTATTATTTATAGTTTGCTTAATAAAATAAATTTTAAAAGTTTGTATACATTTGTTTATCTGTTTTGTTATATTAATGAAAACTTAAAGATACAAGGCGTCGTTGTGACGGGTACTGCGGAAACTTTAAAATCTCTTAGAGGTTTACCTTTTATAAAGGCATCATCATTAGGTGTTGTCACGGATAAGTATTGAATATTAAAAGCTGCTGACTTGTAATCAGCAGCTTCATTTTGTTACTTTCACATATTATATTCCAAAAATTTTCAAAATCCATCCAAGAATAGAACCAAGTGTTACCATATCGGTATCACCAGCCCATCTCATAAAATCAGTAATTGTATGTGCAACAACAGGTAATACAAATGCTTGACCAAATATGATTATTAATCCTGCAATTATTCCACCAACAATTGCACCTCTTAAACCACCAGTCGAATTTCCAAAGACACCGGCAGGACCACCATCAAAAAAGAATGGAATCATAGCGGGTAAGACAACCCATGGATATCCAGTAAAGCCTAATATGAAAATTGATATTATCCCTACTATCAAGCTTGTTATAAACCCAATCATAACCGCAGTCGGTGCATAAGGAAAAATCATTGGACAATCAAGAGCTGGAATCGCGTTTGGTATCCATTTCATTGTAATTCCTCTAAATGCAGGAACGATTTCTGCTATAAACATTCTAACACCAGTAAGTAAAATTGTAATTCCTGCGCCAAATGTTAATCCTTGGATAAGTGCGTAAATTATAAAATTTTGACCATTGCTTATTTTTTGCTCAACAAAAACAGGTCCCGCAATTAAAACTGCTATTAAATAAACTACAGTCATTACCAGTCCTGTTGATATTGTCACATCTCTAAAAAAATCCAAACTATCAGATATTTTTATATTTTCAGTATCATTCTTTTTATTGCCTACTAAACCACCAATATATCCACCTAAAACAGCACCAATAGTAGACGTGTGACCATACGCAAATGTATTTCCACCTGTAATTTTTCTGATAAATGGTTGCGCTAAAGCTGGCATGAAAGTAATATATAACCCCATTAATATAATACCAAATACTATTAAAGCAGCTCCCTTTACACCAGCATCAACCAAAACTGCTACCCATACAAAAGACATCCAAAAAAGTAAATGTCCTGTTAGCCAAACATATTTCAATCTTGTAAATTTAGCAACTAATATATTTATGATAAATGCCCCAAGCATAACTAAACCAATAACACTACCATACTTTGTAATAACTTCATTTGTGCCTATACCTGTATTATTTACCTGATTTATACCATAAATATGGTTGAATATCGTTGCTAGAGGATTTACTGTATTTGTTATAATGCCGGCCGCAGATGTCATAATCAATAAGCCAATGGCTGTTTTCAATGTCCCTTTAAGTATGTCACTAAAACTCTTTTTCTGCAAAATCAAACCAATAAATGCTATTAAAGCCATGAAGATCGCTGGTTGCTGGAAAATCTGGGTAACAACAAAATTTAGAACTTGCATACATTTACTCCTCTCCTCATTAAAATTATTTAATAAATGGCATCAATTTGCCACTTATCTCATTTTTATTTATAAAATTGTCTATGATCACCACAGGAACATCATCTCTTCTGATAATTTTAGCTATTTCCTTAGATGTCAAAATTAAATCACAGGGCTCACTTACAGCCGTTCCAGCATCACATGCACTAACATCCGCCTTTATTCCGTTTTCATTCAAAATATCTTCAACCGTCATCCTCAATATTAAGCTAGTCCCTGAACCAACACCACAAACTGTCAATATTTTTAATTTATTCATATTCAACACCTCTTGAGAACGTATTAAACAAAAACTATAACATTTTGATTAATGGCCTATATTTATTTATTAAATTTTTATTAAATTCATCCGAACCGTCTATATTTCCACTCATGAATACAGGAACATCAACACCCTTTGTTACTAATCTTTCAGCCACATCAATAAAAATACTATTTATGATCGCTGCTCCAATTATGGTTGATGTTGGACCTATTTTGACTTTTAACCCGTCTATGCTAATTGAGGCATCCCCAACATCACACATATTATCGATATAATAATCAACAACTTCATATAATTTTTTCCCACTAACATGCTTAGAAGAATATGCATTTGAATATTTTAGTGATGTTATAGCCACAGTAGTCAAACCATTATTTTTGGCTTTTATAGCAAAGTCAATACTGACAGGATTTCTGCCGGAAGTCGAAAACACAAAAAGCACATCGCCTTTTCTTAAGTTAAAGTTATCATAAATTATCTCTCCAAGGTAATTCATACGCTCTAACTTACTGCTTTTTTCTGCACCTTCGTGTAACATTAATACTGGTTCTAATATAGGATTTACACATGCTAATCCTCCAGCTCTATAAAAAGTTTCTTCTGCAAATATATGAGAATGTCCACAACCAAATATGTCTACAGTATATCCTTTTGAAATACTATCAGCGACAATATCTTCAATCTTATTCAATATTTCTCTTTGTTCTATAAAAATTTTATCTATTTTATTCTTAATGACTTCAATATATTCTAAACTTTTCATGCTTCTCACCTTTTAACTCACAATCTTTGATATAATCTAAAATATTTTTAGAATCAACACATTTTAGCATGTATTTAACTTTCTCATCATCCCCCAGCAGTTCCACCAGCTCCGACAACGCTTTTAAGTGCGAGGAATGGTCTATGGCACAAAGGCATACGACTATTTTTACAGGATCATTTTCTTTATTTCCGAAATTTACTGGATTTTTAAGAGTGATGAGGCTCATGCCTATTTTTTTAGCTCCTGATTCTGGTCTTGCATGAGGCATTGCTATACCCGGTGCAATGACAATATATGGTCCTATCTCTTTCACAGAATCTATCATTGCGTCTATATACCTATGCTCTATGGCGCCATCTTTTTCTAAAAGCTCACCTCCAATCCTTACTGCTTCTTCCCAATCCTTCACTTCAACATTCAGCCTAATAGTCTTTTCTGTCAAAAGGTCTTTTAACAATGGTTCTGCAACTCCTCTCTCTTCGTTTACATCTTCTATATCTAAGAATTCTTTAAGTTCTTCGATCAGTTTTTGCCTGTTTAAAATACTGCAATGCTTCTCAATAATTTCAATTAGATCGTCTAACTTGATTGCGTATGTCCTGTCATTTTTTATAAACAATTTCAACTTCTCAATGTCATTTTCAGTTAACAAAGGATTTACAACTACAGTTTTAATTCCTTCCGCATCCACTGGAACAGTAGACACTATCAAATCAACATGTTTTTTCTTTAATTCGTCTTTTACTTGATGGTATGCTACAGTTCCTTTTATATTTACATTGAAAACCGATTGAAGCCTTGATGACAGCATCTTTGCCGTTCCAATTCCTGTGCCACATACAACAAGCACATCCATTCTATTTATTACCAGTGATTTTTGCCTCTCTATAGCAGCACCGAAATGCATCACAAAATAACCGATTTCTTCATCATTAAGCTTATTTCCTGCATATTCTTCTAAGGGCTTTAAACATCCTTTCACTACTTCAAAAAGCCTGCTGTAATTCCTTTTTATTTCATCCAATACTGGATTCTTCAGCTCTAAGCCATGGCTTAATCTGTATACCGTAGGCCTTACATGCTCTAAAAGGCCTTCAAAAAGCTGCACATCTCTGGATAAGTCTATATTTACTTCTCTTTCTACATTGCTTATAATTTTTTTCGTAATAAGCTCCAGTTCAAGCCAATTTTTATCTTTGTTGCTTTTCTTATTCGTTACATTACTCCCTAAAAGATGGACAGTCATATAGCCAATCTCGTCTATAGGTATGTTGACATTAAAATGCTTTTCAAGCATCTTAGCTATATTTGAAGCGACACTGAATTCCTTTGTCATTTCCAGCGATTTTAATTCTTCTGTAGGCATTATGATGTCTCTTCCAAGCTCTATCCTTTTTATAGCGATTGCAATATGAGCAACTAACCCTGTAAAGGCTGCATCGGAAAATACCGTCTCTAATTCATTTTCCGCAATTCTTATACATTCTTCAATGTACGATATATCAATATCTTGAAAGAGCCTTTTTATTTCGTTGTCCATGCCTACATTTATCTTCGTGTACATAGGCGATTTCACGATGTCAAGCACTTTTTCTATATCTACCGTTTCAGTAAGAAGTTCTATAGCAGCTTTTCTGACTCTTTTCTCATCTCCTATGACTTTCAATCCATACTTTGGCACTGACTTAAGCTCAAGCCCATGCTCTAAAAGCCATTTTCTCACATTTTCAAGGTCATTTATTATAGTGCTTCTTGATACCAATAATTTGTCTGCCAATGTATTTATCGTCGTATAATCTTTCTGCCCCATCAAATTGCTTAAAATTATATTAACCCTTTCTTTTTGCGAAAGTGCATAATGGTAAATGCTTACGTCGTCTAAAATATCTAATGCCTTTTTTCTATCTTCCAATGATTCAGAAAATTTCACACCTACATTTGGTTTTCTCATTAATTGTGGCAAATTGTTGTACTTTAAAAATTCATCAATTGCATCAAGGTCGTATCTTATCGTCCTTGAGCTCACTTTAAATGAACTGGCCAGTTCAGTGATCTTGACCGGGAGGCTTGAATTAACAAGCTTTATCAGTATATGTGTGCACCTTTCATTGAGTATGATAATTATCACCTCTTTCATTATAAATTATATTACCTTTTATCTTTCTTGAAAAGCTTAACATTTTTCAAATCAATTATGGCAAAATTGTACTATATATTATACTGCATTTTACAAAACAAAAATACCGCCTCGACTTTTAGTCTTGACGGTATAGTTTATCTATGCAGTTTTAATGCTAATATTTTTAAGTTTTTCAAGATTTATTTTGACTTTATGATTTAATTCATCATCATCGATTAAATACTTGGTTTTTTCTCTGATGTTCTCATCCGACTCATAATATGCTATTGCTTCCCGTATATTATCTAATACATTATAAATTTTTTTATCATAATCATAGATAGCTTCTTCTGCTTCATAGAAATATGACTCGAACTTCTCAGAAAATGATTTTGCATCTATCTCACCTATTAAATATTTATTAGCTAATTCGACTAAATACTCTACTGCTTTCATTCAATCTCCCTCCAATCTAGTTTAGGTCTTTTTCTCGCTATTACGGTTTTAATATCTCCATTATCCTTCGCTATATGCACTGATAAATTATTCTTAAATCTAACAATCGTGCCATCAGGTTCTTAATATTTTTTCCATTTGTTAAAGTATCTAAAACATCCTCTATTGAAAATATTTTACCTTGTCCCATACGACCTAATATTCTATTTAAAGCATGTTCAGTAAAATTATATCCATTTTCTTTAAAATAATTATATGTCTCAACTAATTTCGCCTTATATTCCTCCGAATAATTCTTCCCTCTTAACATTATACCACCGTTTTGCTTCTCCATAAGTTCATTATACTGCTTTAATATGCTTGCGTCAATTTCTAAGCATCACCTGTTTGTGTCAAGTAGTTGTTGGCAAATTTTTTTCTTTAAATTTTATCCGCATAATGTTTAATATGTTGTGAATTTTCATGCAATTGTTTTTACTCCATTTTTATCTTCATATTACACCTTTTATATGACTTTTAATTCACTTAAACATTTGTATCTGAGTATTTCTCTTATTGCTTTTCGACTATTTGTCATTGCACAACCTTCAAACGGCATACCGCCTCTTTGCATGTGATATGTTTTTGCTTTTTTCTGCTTTTTGTTTACATCCGCTGCTGATAATTTTATTTCTTCTTTTATCTCTGCTAATTTTTCTCCTGATATTATCACATTATAGTATGTTTCTACTACACTATAAAGTTTACCACTTGTCTTTAAGGCTAATATCTTTGCTAAATTGTTTGCACCTTTTTCTGTCCAACTCATTTTTCCCGCATTCATTCTGCTTGCTAATGT
>NZ_JBPODR010000012.1:0-70794 GCF_051201035.1 Thermoanaerobacterium thermosulfurigenes | reverse complement strand
GAAAATCAAAAGAATGATAATTTTACTTTAGGCGAGTTTTAAGCTGCTTAAGCGGCATATCCAACCCACCTGCTTTAGCAGGTGGTGGTTGAGTTTTACTTAATCATTTTTAATGTTTATGTAATATTTGACAAATTGATTAGATGTATAATGTTGTTAGGAATTACAAGGGAGGATGATCACATGAAAAAATTTTTAGTTGGCTTATTAATTTTAGCTTTATTTTTAACTGGATGTGGAATTGGGGTCAAACAAAGCAATACAATTAGTCAAAATACAATATCTAATAGTTCTTTAAAAACAAATGTATCTGATATCAGGTGGAAATGGTCTTTTAAAAATGACCAAAATACATTAGAGAATTTGCAGATTTTCAAATCATTGGATGGAGGTAATTCATGGACTCAAATAAATTTACCTATAGACATTTTATCAAAAGATGTATATAGTAACGTTTATGTAGAAAATGTTGTCCCATATTTTTTAGACTCTGACAATGTTTGGATTTCATGGATAAATAATAATGATGAGTCATTGTATATTCTTAAAACAACAGATGGAGGCAAAACGTGGAACAAACTAAGTTATAAACTCCCGCAGTTATCACAAAGCATTTCGAAAATCCAATTTGTAACACCAAATACAGGTTGGCTTTTAGCAGTGTCTGATGGCGCAGCGGAACAGCAAATAAAATATTTATTTAGAACAAATGACGGCGGAAAGACATGGGAAAAAATTAATGTTACTTCATCAGATTCTTATTCAGGTTTACCACTTGTAGGAACATCAACTGACATGATATTTTATGGTGCAGATAATGGATGGATAGGCGTTTCAAATCCGATATCAGCAGATGTAATCTTGTATAAAACAGGGGATGGAGGCAATACGTGGAGTAAAGTTTCAGTTCCTACACCACAAAGCTTTGAAAAGTATTGTATTATTTCGGCTTCAGTGCCTATATTTAAAGATGATAAAAATGGAACATTAAATATCGATTTTTATAGAACAAATGATGGCAAATCTGAAAATCATACTGTGACTTATGTGACAAATGACGGAGGAAATTCTTGGTCAACAAATGTATACGCGTATGATGAAAATAAACATATATTTGTAAAATTAAACACAAAAAGTGAGATTAAAAAATTTGATTTAACAAATTATGTAATAATGAAAGATTACAAAATTACAAGTGTTGCTGATGTAAAATCTGTATCTCTGTCTTATGACAACAAATTCATATACGTTAATTTTAATTTACCTGAAGATACTGATAGCATAATAATTCAGGTTAATGATGGAAAGTTTATTAAATTTGGTGATAGATATGGAGGCGCGACTAATGGAAGTTGGTCTCCTAACCATGATGAATTAGCTTTTACATCCGGTACTATAGGTAAAGGTGGAGTATATTTGTACGATGCTGAAAATAATGTTTATAAAAATTTTCATGTTCCTTATTTTAATATTGCGAAGATTTTTTGGAATAGCGATGGTGATCGCATTGCTTTTATAGGCGAAAAGAATAGCAATTTTGAACTATGTATTATTGATTTAAAAAATGGTAAATATTCAGTTGTCAATAAATTAAATTCCGAAGATATAAAATCATTTAGCGAGAGATCTATTATATGGAAGTAAAGGCAGGTTGCCCTGCCTTTTGCAATTATAGACTATTATTTACGTATAAAATACCTAATCCTTCTATAGATATACTTTTTATTTTTGCAATTAATGCTTGTTGATTATTATTTGATAGTCTTATACATCCATATGTTGGCCTCAAAGGATACCATATATCATTTGCATTTGTATCTGGATCTCCACCATGAATAAGAAAACCACTTCTACCATTATTAGCAGCTAACAGAGCATTACCACCAACTGGATCTAACTCTATTATAGGATTAGGTCCATAAGAGTTTAATGGGGAAAGTATTGATCCAATTGATGTATAGTATGTTCCTGTAGGTGTATCTGCATCAATTAGCATCCAATTTGCATGATCATAATTATTGTTTGCATCACTTGTGCCTCTACCTAAACATTCTACAGGACCAAAAACTATAAACCCATTAGAATCTCTCAAAGTCAAATTGCCTTTATAGTCTCTGTTTGTATAAAAATTAGCATATATTGTATAATCTCTTGGAATTGACATAAATATCTCCTTCCTTTTTTATTTTTTCAGAAGGAATTCATCGGCCGATTTACCCTTCTATATTATGAAAGAGTGCTTTATATTGAATTTAACAACCAATTTTCAATAGTTTTTTTCTAAAAATTTTCTCATTTTTTCTAAAGCTTTCTTTTTCGTCTTGCTTACCGCTTGCTGTGATATATTCAATTTGGCTGCTATATCTATTTCTTTTTTTCCATATATGATTGTCTCCAGTATTATCATTTTTTGTAGTGGTGTAAGCTTATTCAAAACCTCTTGTACAAAGATTTTATTCTCTATATTTTCATATTCAAAATTATCAACTATAATTTCTTTATCATCAAGAGTAAGAAATTCATTTTCTTTTATTTTTACATTCTTTTTTGAGAGTCTTATATATTCATTTTTCATGCCTTCAGCTATATAAGCTATAATTTTATTATCATCAAAATTTATCATTCTTCTCACCTTTTTTATACTTTTTAACAGTTTTTACAAGCCATAAAATTATGTCTTCTTCTGCACCGTCATAGCCCAATTTTCTTTTATATTTATTTATCAATGGCTTAAATCTCTGAATTAGCTCCCACAGTGCATCTTTATCCCCTGTATTTATATCGTTAATCAACTCTTTTAGATTTTTTTCCATTTTTGCTATTAATAGTATTATAAGTACCTATAGATGAAGATGCAGCCAATATAGAATTTAATAAATACAGGGGGATGTCCTTAAAAGAAAATTTACCAGTTACAACCGATGCAAATGTAATGATGGAGAATGAGATAATAAGGACAAGCAGCTGTGTTGGAATTTTCTTTATTAATTTTAACTTTTTTATAAATTGGACTATGAGGATTGTTGCTGCAACATTACCTGCCAACGTGCTAAGAGATGTATAATTGAAAAACTCTTGCAACTTCAACACCTCCATTAAAGGAAAAGTTTAAAATTATCTATTTTCCTTTTATCTATTAAAGAGTACATGATTTTAAAAAATACAACCCATTAATTGTAGTTTTTAGGAAAAACAATCATATAGGTAAGAAAGTAAAAACAGGGCTTAACAATTTATTTGCCCTGTTTTACCCATAATTTTAAAATTAAAATCTATCATTTTGTGCATATTATAACATAATTTTAAATTAATGTAATTTATTTTAATAATTTTTAATCATTTGTAATATTTGCGTAATAATTAATGAGATGATTAGTTGTATAATATTGTTAAAAGTTTTAAGTAGGAGGAAGATTACATGAAAAAATTTTTTATCAGTTTATTAATTTTAACATTATTTTTAATGAATGGATGTGAAAGTAAAACTAATAGTATTGTAAAGAATAACAATGCTAAGCAAACATATGATTTTCAGTATATTAAAATGATGACACAATACAATGGATGGGCTTTAGAAAAAAATAAAATTTATATTACTAGCGATAAGGGTAAGACATGGATTGATGTATCACCTGCCACTAAAAATAACATTTTTTCATGGTACTTTTTAAACGAAAATTATTCTTGGGTGCTTTATTCAGATGGAACTTTATATGAGACCAGAAATAAAGGCAAAAGTTGGGTTGGTTCTAAAGTTCCTTTTACAATGGGTAAATTATTTTTTCTTCAAAATAAAGATGGATTAAGAGGTTGGATGTTAAAAGAATATGGACCGGCATCTGGAGACAATCCTGTTGATGTGTATAAATTAATAAATAGCAAATGGGTTCTAATAAGCAAAAGGGAAATTTCAAATAATTCGTTAAAAGATGATAATTCAATTTCATTTGAAGGAGAAAAGGCATCTTTCATTTTTTTATCTGATGCTAAGAATGGCATTATCACAGTAGAGTATCGCATACCAGGGAAATATGGTTTGTATCTAAGCAGTGATAGTGGTTATACATGGAATAAAAAAAACATACCATTACTTTCGGAATTCAGAGATGATAGCATTTTATTTTATTCTCCTAAATTTTTTGATTATGAAAAAGAAACTATCGTAATTTTACCAGTTTGTATTTACGATATTAAGCATAACGACTACCGAATAATTTTTATAGACAGTAGTGATAATGGTTCAACATGGAAAGAAGTATCGTCATTTTCAACGAAAGAAAAACCGATTGAGATAAATTTAGTAGATAAAAATAATTGGAATGTTTTAATAAACAATGTATTGTTTATCACAAATGACAACGGTAAAACGTGGAATAAAGTTAACATCCCTAAGAATACAGTACAAATACAATTTGTAGATTCTAAAAATGGGTGGGCTTTAGTTAAATCACAATTGGGTACAAATTTATATTACAGTAAAAATGGTGGATTTTCATGGGAAAATCTTTTTTAAAAGAAGAAGAGAAGGCGATAAATTTATTATAAAGCCTTCTCTTTTTCGTTATATTCTATTATAATTTCCATCCTCCAGCTGCACCATTTGATATGTCTAGATCTACATTTATTGAACAAAGTGTTTGATTTGAAGCTGTCTGCCTTAAATGATATCCGGACCATGGATTTGTATTTCTGCCATCACTCCAACCTGGCGCATATGCTTGGAAAAAGTAAGTTGCAATTCCTTGATCTTTGCACCATGTTAGTACATCATAACTTCCATAAACACCAATTTTATAATGTACAACTTGTTCGCCAGCCTTTTGGCGTTCGTAAATATACTGAAGGTATCCATCATTAATTCCTTTAAAATAATCCAAAATACTTTGCTTTTGGGTCGTAGTAGCATCAAAATCAACTGCAAAGTATATAGGAGTATCAGCACTTTGCTCTAAATCAGCGGCATAATTGAATGCATTATCTCCATCTAATTTTCCCTGATTATACGTAAAATAACTAGGACTATTGGCAGGACCATCCTCCCATATAGATACGATATATAACCCTGCTGAAGAGATTTTTTGTACTTCATTTGCTGTTAAAGCTTTCCATGTATTTGTAACTGCAAAGTAACGTCCTATAAAGGTTTTACCTTGATTTTTTAAACATGTTAAAGCGTTTGATACATTTGTTGCTGTATGAATTCCATTACCCATTTTTTTACCTCACTTTCGTTAGTTTTTTAAGAAGGAATTCATCGGCCGATTTACTACCCTTCTATATAGAAAAGAGTATTTTATTTTTAAAATACAACCTTTGCCATTTAAAATTTAAATTTTTCTTAATCATTTTTAATGTTTATGTAATATTTGACAGTTCAATTAGATGTATAATAGTACTAGAAATTGTGAGGGAGGATCATCACATGAAAAGATTTTTAGCTTACCTTTTAATTTTAGCTTTATTTTTAACTGGGTGTGGAATTGGTGGAAAACAGAATACTACAATTAGCTCAAATACTACAATGTCTAAGAGCTTTTCAAAGGCAAATGAATCTGATATTATGTGGAAATGGTCTTTTAAAAACAATCATAAAACATTAGAGAATCTACAGATTTTCAAGTCAACAGATAGAGGTAATTCATGGACTGAAATAAATTTACCTATAAACGTTTTTCCAAAAGATGCATATAGTGACGTTTATGTAGAAAATGTTGTCCCATATTTTTTGGACTCTAATAATGGTTGGATTTCATGGATAAATAATAGTGATACTACATTGTATGTGATTAAGACAACAGACGGAGGCAAAACGTGGAACAAACTAAGTTATAAACTGCCGCAGTTATCACAAAGCATTTCGAAAATCCAATTTGTAACGCAAAATACAGGATGGCTTTTGGTTGTATCTGATAGCGCAGTGGAACAGCAAATTAAGTATTTACTCAAAACAAATGATGGAGGTAAGACATGGCAAAAAGTCAATGTTACTTCATCAGATCCTTATTCTGGTTTACCAATTGTAGGAACATCAACTGATATGATATTTTATGGTACAGATAATGGATGGATAGGTGTATCAAATCCGATATCAGCAGATGTAATCTTGTATAAAACAGTTGATGGCGGCAATACGTGGAGTAAAGTTTCAGTTCCTACACCACAAGGCTATGAAAAGTATTGTATCTTGTCGGCTTCAGTACCTGTATTTAAAGACGATAAAAATGGGACATTAGATGTCGATTTTTATAGAACAAATGATGGCAAAGCTGAAAATCACACTGTGACTTATGTGACAAATGATGGTGGGAACACTTGGTCAACAAATATATACGCGTATGATGAAAATAAGCATATATTTGTAAATTAAAACCTGAAAATATAAATGATTTAGAAAAAATCTATTGTTAAAGGTTTTTGTAGGAGGGTTATATGCATGAAAAAGATCTTTGCAAGCATACTGATTTTAACTTTATTTTTAAATGGATGCGGAATTACTGATGTTAAAAACAATAATGTAAATTCAAATAAACCTTACAAGATAATTAGTAAAAGTACTGACACTGCATCACAAACAAATTTAGACAATCTTAAAAATTTGAATAAAATGCCACCTACCAAACAAGAACTAATTAGAGAGGAAGGAATAGATTACAAAGTCTCCTATAAACTTTTTGATTGTTCAAAATTATCGCCAGGTTTTTCAACATACATTCCAGAGTCTATGAAAACTCAATTAAGTAATTCAAGTGATGGCAGTACTGTTATTCGAATTTATGAAACATCAAAAGACGGACAAGTTTTACACGATTATAATTATATTCAAATTTTTTACTATCCTAAAAATACAGAAAAAAATGCTGCAATAGAATTAATAAAAAACCTTTCAAACAAATATAATCTCAACGAAAATCAAAAGATACGTAAATGGGCAATACTTCAATATAATGGAATCTACGGAACTATTGCTTTAGGATACTATAATAAAAGATACTTTTATGTACTTACACATTCTACTACTGAATCCGCTGATATTTTTAATCCTCTATCAGAGCGTATATTTGCAGAATGGCGTTGGACAGATACAGGTAAGGGATTAATCGATTAGCAGATTATGTAATATTTAACAGATTAATTAGATGTATAATATTGGTTAAAGATTTTGGGGAGGGTGTGCACGTGAAAAGATTTTTTATCGGCTTGTTGGTTTTGACAATATTTTTAAATGGATGCGGAAACAAAATGAGTGAAGGTGACCGTAGTAAATTGCAAAAGGCTCAAATTTCAAATACTGTAAAAAATAATAGCGAGAGTATGGATGCTACACAGATTAACCAACATATTCCACAGCTTATTACATACAATGGTAATCACTTATCCGCTTGGGTGAATCAATTCTTATTTGTTGAAAATGGTGATTTAAAAGAAAGTCATGATGGTGATAAAAGTTATATAAAGCTTAGTTATGTAAAAGATAATGTCGTAAAGACTGTCGATTTAATTTCATACGCGTTGAAGTACGATTTGTTTAATGGCATTAATTATATGACTGCTTCTCCGTCAGGGAAATACATCATTTTAGAGTTTTCTCAAAACGTTCCAATTAGTGTCATTGTCGATACTGACACAAATAAAAGCAGTATATTATGGTATGATGAATCAAAAAAAGAAAGCATGATGAGAATTTCATTTAACCCCAATAATGAAGATGAGTTTGCTTTTTTGCCGTCAGCAGAAATAAATGGTCCTAATGGCAGTCATTTTTTAAAACTTTATGAAATAAAAACTCATAAGATAAATACAATAGGTGAAATTTCAGAGAAAGATATATCAATGCAAAATTCAATGATACAATGGGGGAAAAACACAATCAGTGTTATTTCACTGGATAAAAACAAAATATTTAATTTCATATATTAATCGTATTATATAGAACAAAGTTCGTATATGCAATGTATTTGAGTGAAGAATTTTCAAAATCATTAAAGAGGGGTCTTGTATGAAAGTAAAAAGTATAATGATATTTGTAGCAGGAATGATAGTTGGCATACTGTTATCTCAAATGTTAACAAGACATACAAGCATTTATGATGGCAATGGCAGTGTAGTATCATCTGAAAATATACAAAGCGTCGATATGGAGAACCCAATATCACAAAAAGAAATTTTAAAACAATTGAAAATAAACCCAGCTTTTGATATGTCACAAATACCAGTTGTAGGTTCCGATATTTACGGACATGTTTGGGAGGATATGGGTACCAAATCAAATTCATTTACTTCATGGGAAATGCCTAAAGCATGGAAAAAATACATCTACACTGAAACAGACAAAACCGATCCTAAATCTATAAACAATGGAGCCAATGATAAATTTTTATATATAACATTACAGGGTGTTGTCTTTTTATATTTGCCTCCTAATGGTAGATATTGGAGTCCAATACCGATGTTTGGAGATATACCGCCAGGTTCTGTGATAATTGCACAGCATGTTCCGTTAAAGCCCGCTGTCGAAGCTGGTATAATACCGGTATATCATGGTCAAGCATTTACTAAAAGTTATCCATTGCCAAAAGAGTGGCAGAATGCGCTAAGATAGTTTTTACAGACTTAATGAGTGCTCAGAAATCAATAAGACTATTAGTCATAAATATATAGTTAAAAAGGTTTAAAGGGGGTCGATTTAGTTGCTCATGATACTAATTTCTGTAATAGTTATAATATATTCGATTATTTCTTTTAAATATCCAGAGTTTAGAATGCCTAAGATTAGATATACTGTAGCTTTTTTTCTCTGTATACTTCTTGCAATTCATCTTTACTTAGACTACTTTAGAATAGGGTCGTTTAATTCGCTGGTTTTAAGTAACTTCCACAATTCAAAAATCGTTTCGGCTATGTTGGCCAAAAATAATGACAATGATAAAAGTAGTATCATAAAAAGTACCAATGATGTAAAGACAATAAATGACTTGGTAGCGTATTTAAAGCAATTTAAACTTGTGCAATATAATGGCAAATATACTAGTACAAACAATTATTCTTACGATATTGTTTTTTATACCAATAAAAAAGATGAAAGAATCGGAATAAGTGTGACCAATGATAAGTATATTGATGTTGCCGTAGACACTGCTAAAACTTACCATTTATTCTTTTTTAATTGGTATAATAACATAAATAGCTATAAATCTTATAAGATAGTTAACGGCAATATAAATTTGCATTTTTTAGATTCTGTATTGCATTCTATAAAAGATTAATTTCGAAATCTGTGATATTTATCACAAATTTTGTGCTGTTTTTGTTGTATAGTATATATTGGACAAAAATGAATGGAGGTTATCAAATGGTAAGAAGAAAGATAGTAAAGATCGATGAAGAAAAGTGCAATGGATGCGGACTTTGCATTTCACCATGTGTTGAAAGTGCAATAGTTTTAGTAAATGGGAAAGCCAAAGTTATAAGCGAGGAGCTTTGCGATGGCGCAGGTGTATGCTTGAATGTGTGTCCAACAGGCGCTTTGTCTATTGAAGAAAGGGAAGCAATGCCTTTTAACGAAGAAGCTGCATTGAAGCACAAGGCTACCATTGACAAAGATAGATGTTCATATTGTGGCAACAGCGATGATGATGCGCCAATTTTGACGTATAAATACAAAGGAGAGATAAAGCAAGTCTGCGTAAGATGTCTTCCGGCTCTTATTCACGGTTGATCCTTTTAGGGATGTTTGGCGGTTGAGAAGATGTACCAAGCTCTTTGTGGCGTGGTGAATGAACCACAGTGATGCTGTTCATGATTATTTCTACGTCTTCTTCACCGTCTTTTATTTTTTTTCTAAACTCCACTCTGGGTACAACTACTGTGACCTCATGTGGTACATCTATGTTTGTCTTCCTTTTTACCTCCACATCAAGGCCGTACAACCTTAACGTTATTTTGTCGTATCCTTTGTTTCTTTTAAATAGTTTTTTTGCCATATTTAATATACTTTTTATATTAACCATGATATAACCCCCAATACAATTTATGAAAAAAATGATATATACGTTCATACAGATGATGATGTATTGTATAAAATAACAAATTTGATAAAAAATATAGACAAACTCATAAAGAAAGGGTGTATTTATGAAAAATAATATGACGGCAGCAAATCTGCGCTCTGCATTTGGCGGGGAAAGCATGGCATATCAACGGTACAAATCGTGGGGTAAAATTGCCATGCAAGAAGGCTTCAAAAACGTATCAAAACTTTTTAATGCCATAGCGTATGCAGAGGAAGTTCATGCAGGAAATCATTTTAAAGCACATAGAGATATTGAAGGAGATTTTTTAGTGCCATCAATGGCTGGATTCGGTATAGGAAATACGTCTAACAATTTAGGTAAAGCCATAAGCGGAGAGCTTTTTGAAGTAAACGAGATGTATGCGACGTATATTGCCACAGCAGAATTTCAACAGGAACAGGAAGCTTTAAAGTCATTTACATGGGCAAGAGAAGCGGAAAAAATCCACGCTGATCTTTTCAAAGAAGCAAAACTATCAGTAGATATGGGGAAAGACGTAGGATTTAATGAAGTACATATATGCAGTGTTTGCGGTTATACAACAGTAGGACCTATACCTGAGAAGTGTCCCGTCTGTGGAGCAGAAAAAACGAAATTTGTGTCTTTTTAAGAAGGAAGGGCTTATAACCTTCCTTTTAATTTCACACACTTAATCATTTTAGTTGACACACATTTGAATCACATCTAAATAAATTTCTTGCAATGTGTTTTACTGCACACATTTTTTATATTAGGCTAAGGGTTTATTTTGCTGTGCGTTGCAACATTGGCATCAAATTTGCATCATTATATATGGGGGAAGATTGTCTCGTCTAAATTACAATCTTGATGGGAGGAGAGAGCCAATGAAAGGTAAGATTTTGATAACACCGAGATCTTTGTGCCATAAGAAAAATGATATAATTGAAATGCTTAATGATTACGAAGTTCTAATGAATGAGACAGGAAGACCATTTGAGGAAAATGAATTAAATGAGCTTATTCAAGACGTTGACGGCATCATTGTAGGAGTTGATAAAATAAACAGAGGAATTTTAGATAATGCTAAAAATTTAAAGGTTATCACAAAGTACGGTGTTGGGTTGGATAATATTGATATAGAATACGCCAAAAAGTTAGGCATAAAGATAACTTACACGCCTGGTGCTAATAAAGAATCTGTTGCTGATTTAGTGTTTACGATGATATTGGAACTTAGCAGGCAACTATTTAAGATGGATAAAATCGTAAGAGATAATAGATGGGATAAAGTCATTGGCAGGGAAGTATATGGAAAAGTCATTGGCATAATCGGCACGGGAAATATCGGCAAAAGTGTTGCCAAAAGGGCTACAGGATTTGACATGAGAATATTGGGCTATGACATGTTTCCTGACTATGAATTTGCAAAAGAGATAGGGATGGAATATGTTGACTCGCAGACTTTACTAAAAAATTCAGACTATATAACACTTCACATACCGTTTACAGAAAGCATGCATCATTTTATAGATAGAGAAGAACTAGAAATGATTAAAACCACTGCATATATAATCAACACTTCACGTGGAGAACTTATAAATGAGGAAGCTTTGTACGAAGCTTTAAAGCAAAAAAGATTGGCTGGTGCGGCATTAGACGTATTTGAAATAGAGCCTCCATATAATAGCAAATTGATTAAACTGGAAAATGTGATACTTTCTCCACATTGCGGTGCATCTACAGAAGATGCCATAAATAGGATGAATATGATGGCTGTAGAGGGCCTTAAAAGCGTTTTAGAAGGCAAGGAGCCTAAATTTGTATATGCATAATGTGCTAAAAACTAAAACGATAAAATGCAAAAAATTTGTTATCTGGTTTAAATCTGGTTATAATCGTAGTTTTTAAAAGAAATCAGCAAAAATTTCAGATTGAATAAAATTATTACTGGTGTTAGAATTTTAATATCATTTTTGAAAATCCTGCATTTGATTTCTTAATATTTTATTTGAAATTTTAAAGCACTGTTTATATTAAATGTAAAAGGAGCTGGTACAGGTAATGGATTTCAAAAGTAATGAAACCATAAAAAGAAGCGATAAAGTTTATAAAAAACTAAAGGAGCTGACGGAATCTTTAAATCTTAACGATTTTAATAGTCCTTTGGGCTATGACGCTTTATATATAGGAAAGTTATTAAACATCTCCAGAAGCAATACCAGCAGGGAACTTAACAGGCTATTAAAATCAGGAAAAGCGATAAAAATAAAAGGCAAGCCAGTTCTGTATTTAGATAAATTATATTTTAAGGAAAAATTCAGTTATCGTTTTACTAAGTCTGTTTTTGAAGATAGAAAAGATTTTGTGAATACATTAACAAGCGTAGGAATATTGAAAAGAGAATCATTTCAACTTAGTCAAAATAATCACAATAAATTTATTAATGCTAAAAAGATCAACAATAAATATTCTGAAAGCATACTTGATAATATCATCGGTGCCAAAAGTAGCTTAAAAGAACAAATTTCAAAAGCAAAAGCAGCCATATTGTATCCTCCAAATGGGCTTCATACGCTGATAATTGGCCCTACAGGGGTTGGGAAGTCCACATTTGCCGAAATGATGTACAAGTTTGGCGTAGAAGCTAAAGTTTTTAAAAGCAATTCTCCTTTTGTAGTGTTTAATTGTGCTGACTATGCTCAAAATCCACAATTGCTTATGTCTCAATTATTCGGACATATTAAAGGTGCTTTTACTGGAGCAGATAAAGAAAAAAGAGGCCTCATTGAAGAAGCTGATGGCGGTATATTGTTTTTAGACGAAATTCACCGCATGCCACCGGAAGGGCAGGAAATGCTATTCACGCTTATTGACAATGGGAAATACAGACGACTTGGTGAGACTGAAAATGTTAGAAGTGTAAAAGTTCTGATTATTGCAGCAACAACTGAAAATCCTCATTCGGCTTTGCTTCACACTTTCTTAAGGCGTATTCCGATGGTAATTCAATTGCCAAGTCTTGACAAAAGAACGTTGATTGAGCGCTTTTTATTCATATATCAGTTCTTTTATGAGGAATACGAAAGACTAAATGTACCTATTAAATTAGAAAATGATGCGTTAAAAGCAATAATGCTTTATGATTGTCCAGGCAATATTGGACAATTGAAAAGTGATATAAAGTTAATTTGTGCAAGAGCATTTTTGGATTATATAATTGAGGAAAAAGAGATGGTAGAGGTCTCGTTATCAACATTACCGCAAAATGCAAAAGAAGGCCTTTTGAAAATTCACAATTTGAGGGATGAGATTGTATTCAAGGAAATAAGCAATAATGGAGATATAGTATTTAGCAAAAACACCGTAGGCGTAAAAGATAAATTGAACATTAATTTTCTAAAAAGTTCCTACAGTGCAGATGATGATTTGTATGACTTCATAATGGATAACTGGGAAAAATTTAACAGACAAGGGATGTCATCAGAGCACATAAGGGAAAACATAGAAAATCAGATACAATTGTACTATAAAAATTATCTATATCCAATAGAACAGAATACTGACGGCGTAAACAGAAGTGTTTTGTTTAAGTTTGTTGATCCGTATATATTGACTGCTGTGGAATATGCTTTTAATGCCGTTCGTGAAAGCTTTGATGGAGTAATAACTCAGAAAGCAATTTATCTATTGTCATTTCACATAAAAACAATGATTGAGAGGCTTAAAGTAGGAATTGCTATTTCGCATCCTGATAGAGAAAGTATAGCAAGAAGTTATAAATCCGCTTATAGTGCTGCAAATGTCATAAAAGAGAGGCTTGAAGAAAAATTGAATATGAATATCCCCGAAGATGAGACAGCTTTTATAGCGATGTTTTTGCAGGCGTTGCAGTATGGAAAGAATAGCAGCAAGATTGGTATATTAGTTATGGCACATGGAAATAGCACTGCAAGCAGTATTGCGGAAGTAACCAATAGACTTCTTGGCACTGATCATGTAAAGGCTTTGGATATGCCGTTGGAAGAAAAACCGGAGGTGACTCTTAATAAAGCTATCAATATGATAAAAGAGATTGATCAAGGTAAAGGTGTACTGATTCTTGTAGATATGGGGCTTCTTAGGACTTTTTCTGACATTATTACCGAAAAAACTGGTATAAAAACCAGGACTATTGAAATGGTCAGTACTCCATTAGTGCTTGAAGCTACAAGAAAGGCTTTGACTCCAGATATGGATATAGACAAGCTTGTAGATGAGATAATATCTTTGCATCCATTGTTAAGTGGTGATGGCAATGCAAGCGATATTACATCTGATGCCAACAATATTTCGCTATACGAAAAAAATTTAAAAGACCTTTTAGCCCAGACATTGAATTTTTTAAATCCTGATAAGGTTTATCCTGTCTTAAAAGGGATTTTAAATGATATTCTTAATGAGAAAGATAAAAAAGTAGAGGATGAGATATGGATAAAATTTTTATTTCACTGTGCTTGTTTGATAGAGAGGGGGATTAGAAAGGATTATTTGCCAAATAACGATTTAGATGTGATAAAAAGCCGCAAAAATGGTTCATTTCAATTGATAAAGAAGCATTTTGAGGCTGTGGAGAATCTTTTTGGAATAGAGATTCCAGATAGTGAGTATGCATATGTGGCTGAGATGATTGACACATATATTGACACACTTGAACTTAGGAACATGACACACATTTAATTGAATAAAAACATTTACATGAAGAAGTGTTTTCATGGCACACATTTTGAAAATGATGTTTTTTTCTCCTAAGAGACATTCATTTGCAGATAGGTCATTTTCATGGCATGATTTTTGCATTATAGAATTTATGAAAGATAAAACATCGCATTTTGAAAGGATGATGATCTTGATAGGGATATTGGTTGTAACACACGGTGAGTTTGGTAAGGAATTATTAAAAAGTGCTGAGTTAATATTGGGAAAACAAGAAAAAGTTATGTGTTTGGGACTAAATGAAGGTGATGATGTTTTAAAACTAAAAGATAAAGTAAGGCAAGGCATCATTGATCTTGATGAAGGAGAAGGTGTGTTGGTCTTGACAGATATGTTTGGGGGAAGTCCTTTTAATGTGACATCAGCCAACTTAAAGGAATTGACCTTTAATTATTTGACAGGAGTAAATTTACCTATGCTTATTGAAGCATTATCGTCAAGGCATAGCTATGATGTTGATACATTAGCTGATATGTGTTATAAGTCGGGAATTGAAGGGATTAGAAACATGAATAAAGAAATACTCAACAAGTAAATTTATACACTGCAATAAAGATGGCTCTTTAAAGAGTTATCTTTAAATATAAAAACTTAATAAAAAAAGGAGGACTTTATATGCATGTAAGTATTAGTGCATCACAAGCTGCAATCATTGCTTTATGGGTGGCTATAGTCGAGGCACGTGCTCTTGGTTATTCAACATTGATGCTTCGCTTCACGCCTTTGATGACAGGTCTTGTAGTAGGTATCGTCATGCACAATGTACCGGAAGCAATGGTAGTCACTGCTGCCATACAGTTAATCTACATGGGGTTAATCGCACCTGGTGGAACATTGCCAAGTGAGCCAGCAGTTGCGGCTTCTATAGCAGTTCCGGTTGCGGTTATGGCACATCTTGATCCATCAGCAGCAATTGCAATCGCAGTGCCTGTAGGACTATTAGGGTCATATTTGTATTCTTTTAGATTCCTTTTGAATACGTTTGTATTACGACTTACAGATAAGTATGCAGAAGAATTAAACGATAGAGGTTTGACATTGACAATAATTGTTTTGCCTATTTTAGTAAGCCTTGTATTGTTCTTCCCAGCCATATTTATAGCACTTTACAAAGGTACTCCTTTGATAGCGGCGTTGATAAAAACAGTCACAGCCGGCAAGCTATTCCATGTTTTGACGGTGATAGGTGGAGGATTACCTGCATTAGGAGTTGCATTGACACTTACAGTTATAGGCAAGAGAAAATTTGTCGTATTTTTCCTCTTGGCATACTTTATGGCTGTCATACTAAAATCGTTAAATGTAAATACTGTGACGTATGCTGTCTTAGGAGGAATAATGGCATATCTCTACGTTATGTTTACAAGCAAAGAAGCAGATAGCCAACAAATTTGAAGGAGGTAAGTGGCATGGAAGATGTAAAAGTGAAAAACAGTGTAAATTCAGCAAAAATTGATGACAGCAGCAAAAAAATCACAAGAAAAGATTTGCTTTTAGGATGGTTTAGATGGTGGTACGCCAATGAAATACCTCATACATTTGATAGAATGTTGGCACCCTCACTTTTGTTTGGGTTAATGCCTATTTTAAGGAAAATATACAAAAAGAATGAGGATCTTAAAGAAGCGTATAAAAGGCATCTTTTGTTTTACAATACGCAAGCAGTATGGGGCGGTGGCACAATACTTGGAATAATGGCATCATTGGAGGAGGAAAGGGCTAAAAAGCTAAATGAAGGCAAAATCGATGAAGCAGTTGATCCAGAGATCATAAATAGTACGAAAGTTGGATTGATGGGACCTTTGGCGGGCATAGGCGACGCAATAGATTCAGGTACGGTGCAGTATATTTTGATAGGCATATTCCTACCGTGGGCAAAAGCTGGCAGTGCATTGGGAGCTCTTCTTCCTTGGATATTGTTTGTTGCATTGACATTCACATATGGATATTATTTTACTGAATTGGGATACAGGCTTGGACGTTCTGCAGTCGTTGAAATTGTAAGCGGTGTAAGAATTAGAAAAATCATTGATGGATTATCTGTTTTAGGTACTTTTATGATGGGAATTTTGGCGGCTTCTTATGTGACAGTAAATACATCGTTAAAATGGACTTTGTCAGGAAAACAATTCGTCTTACAAGATATTTTAGACAAAGTATTACCTGGGTTGTTACCACTACTGACAGTTATGCTTGTATACTGGTATTTCTCAAGAAAAGGTTTAAAAATAGTGAAAGTGCTTTTGTGGCTAATAGTCATATTTGCGGTTTTAGGCTTTACAGGACTTTTATAATATTCATGGTTTAGCTTAATTGCCTTTAAAGGTGATTTAGCTAAACCTCTATTTTAAATAATGAGAAAGGATGATCATTATGGGAGAAATCATTTTTGCCAGAATAGATGATAGACTTATACATGGTCAAGTTATGACAAAATGGGTAAAAGGGTATAATTGCGACTCAATATTTGTCATTGATGACCAATTAGCAAAGGATGAATTCATGAAAAATATTTACATCATGTCTGCATCTACTGCTAATATTACATTGATGATATTGACCGTCGATGATTCAATAAAATTGTGGGAAAAAGATCATTACGACGGATTTAAAGTTATATTATTGTTTAAAAATATAAAAACAGTCAAAGACACAATTGAAAAAGGACTGCCTATAAAGAAGCTAAACATTGGCGGTATAGCAAAAAGCGCCGACAGGAAATTCATAATACCGACTGTAAGTCTTAACAAAGAAGAGACGGAATCACTTTTAAAACTTGAAGAAAATTATGGTGTGGAAATATTTTTCCAGACGGTACCTGAAAGCAAGAGAGTTGGACTTGATGCAGCACTTGGCGTCTTTAACATTAAAAGATAATTTTGTTTTTTCCAGCAATCTACTATTGCAATGAAAAGCATTTAGGTATATACTGTAATCAACAAGATGGTCCTGAGGAGTTTAGTTACGGTGAATTTGTTTTCAACCAACACCATGACAACGGGAATTTGGGTTCAATTACGTATGAAAAGCCCACGTTTTAAGGGACTTCAGAAGTAATTGACAGGATACCCACTTTAGAAGCGGGCTTGAAAACATAGCCGAACGGCTTCGCGGGATAGATTGGATGTAAAAAACCGGCAATTGCCGGTTTTTTTATACACAGATTTAAAAATCTCTTCATTTGTATTATAATTTATGGTGAGGTGATTTTATGAATCTAAATGTAGAAGGTGCTGTCTGTACTTTTCCAGATCATGTGACGCTGGAAGAAATATCAGAGCAGTTTAAAGACAACCATAAGTATAGGATAGTTGCAGCAAAAGTGGATAATCTCATGGTTGATTTGTCTACAAAGATAGACAGGGACTGCGAGATACAATTTGTCGATATGTCAACAGAAGAAGGGATGATGGTATATAGAAGAAGCCTTACGTTTGTTTTGATTAAAGCAGTTAAAGATATTTTGCCGACTTCAAAGGTTACAATTGAGCACTCTTTAGGTAAAGGTTTGTACTGCGAAATTCATGGTTCTACTGTGAACAATAAAATTGTGCATGATATAAAGCATAGGATGAGAGAGATAATAGATGCAGATTATCCGATAATAAAAAAGTATTTAGACAAAGAAAGTGCTGTAAATCTATTCTCGAAAGAAGGCTTAGAAGAAAAAGTAAGTCTTTTTAAATACAGCGATAAAGAAAAAATCCCTGTTTACTTTTGCGAAGATGTTGTAGATTTTTTCTACAGCCCATGTGTTCCATCTACAGGATATTTAAAGCTGTTTGATCTTATACTCTATTTTCCAGGAGTAATACTTTTATTTCCTGAACCAAAAAGTCCAGATGTGCTTCCTGTATTTGAAGATGTTCCTAAATTGGCATCTGTATTTAAAGAAGCTGAGGAATGGGCAAATATACTTAATATAGGATATGTAGCGTCTTTAAATGATATGATTAAAAGCGGAAATGGTAGAGAGCTTGTCTTAATATCGGAAGCGCTTCATGAAAAGAAGATTGCCACTATAGCAGATCACATATATCAAAATAAAATGATAAAGTTGGTCCTTATTGCTGGTCCTTCATCATCTGGTAAGACGTCATTTGTCCACAGATTAAGTGTTCAGCTTAGAGTAAATGGATTAAAACCGCTGCCAATATCACTTGACAATTATTTTTTGCCAAGAGAATTGACGCCAAAAGACGAATTTGGCAACTACAATTTTGAAACGATCGATGCTTTAGATTTAGAGCTTTTTAATGATCACATAATAAAGCTTATGCAAGGTGAAGAAGTAGAGCTTCCGATTTTCAATTTCAAAAAAGGAGAAAGAGAAAAAGCAGGGAGAAAGGCTAAACTTGACAGAAATCAGATAATTCTTGTAGAAGGAATACACGGTTTAAACGAAAAGCTCACAAAGGATATACCAAAAGACAGCAAGTACAGGATATACATAAGCGCTTTGACACAGTTAAACCTTGATGAACACAACAGAATATCTACTACCGAGACTCGACTTTTAAGAAGGATTGTGAGAGATAATCAGTTCCGCTCCAGTGATGCCGAGGAGACAATTCTTATGTGGCCTTCCGTAAGAAAAGGTGAGGAAAACTATATTTTCCCGTACCAAGAAGATGCAGATATCATGTTTAATTCTTCGCTTCCATATGAACTGCCTGTTATAAAGAAATACGCTGAACCACTTTTAAAAGAAATAAATAAAGATAGCAAGGCTTTTTCAATTGCACAGGAGCTTTTAGAGATATTGAGTTACTTTGTAAATTTAGAAGATGAATCTCCCATACCTCCAAATTCTTTGATGAAAGAATTCATTGGAGGAAGTTGTTTGGATGTGTAAAAAGTTCTAAAAAGGTATTGAATTAATATATTATTAGTGCTAATATTTTTTTAAGAAGAATTTTGGTCTTTTTGGTAATTTTAAATTTATTGGTATAAGGAGGGGATGTTATGAACATCATCGATCCTGTTGTTGGAGCTCTTATCAATTACATCGACAAAGATCCAGAGAAAAACCTTCAAGCAATGGCCAATCTAATGTCAAAAATAGCGGTATTGCCGAATCACAGACAGCAAATAGAAAGTGTAAAATCGTTTTTAGACGACAAGGACAGCAACTGGTATAAGTTTACAGTAAAAGGGATAAAAAACATTGACAAGAACATCTTAAAGACGCTCATGATAAACTTCCTTGTAAACGCAAGCCTTAAAGGTATTCCGAAACAGCAAGAGTGGGAACAAAAATTAGATGCCAATGTTCCGTGGGCGATACTTATGGATCCCACTGAAGCATGCAATCTAAATTGTGTAGGCTGTTGGGCAGGAAAGTACAATCCACACAATCTATCATTTGAGACGATGGATAGAATATGCAAAGAAGCAGAAGAACTGGGAGTTTACTTTATAGTTCTATCTGGCGGTGAGCCGACCGTCAGGATGAAAGACATAATAAAGCTTGCTGAAAATCATAAGAATCAGGTATTTCATCTCTTTACAAATGGTACGCTTATAGATGAAGACATGATAAAAGAAGTAAAAAGAGTGGGCAATATAACATTTGCAGTAAGCATTAACGGCTTAAAAGACAAAAATGATGAGATAAGAGGCAAAGGCACTTTCGATAAAGTGATGAAAGCCATGGATCTTATGAGAGAAAATGGGGTATTATTCGGTTACTCTGCTACATACACTAAAACTAATATTGAAGAAATATTCAGTGATGAGTTTGTAGATATGATGATAGACAAAGGTGCTTACTTTGCATGGTACTTTACTTACATTCCTGTTGGAAAAGATCCTGATGTAAAATTCATGGTATCGCCTGAACAAAGAAAATACGCTTATGAAAGGATAAACTATATAAGAGCTACGAAAGAGCTGTTTGCAATCGACTTTTGGAATGACGGAGAATTTAGTGGGGGATGCATAGCAGGAGGCAAGAGGTATCTCCATATAAATGCAGCAGGCGATGTTGAGCCATGTGCTTTCATCCATTATGCTAATGTCAACATAAATGACGTAAGTCTGAAGGAAGCCCTTATGTCTCCTATTATGAAAGCTTACAGAAAGAGGATGCCGTTTAATCAAAATCATTTGAGGCCATGTCCACTTATAGACAACCCAGAAGAGCTTTTAAATATAGTGAGAGAATCCAACGCAAGGCACACGGAAAACAGCGATGCATCACATATTGAAAATTTGTACAGTGATTTAAAGGAAGTTGCAGAAAGATGGGGAGAAGTAGCGGATGATATCTGGAATTCAAAGACATCTGCCAAAAAAGAAGCTTGACTGCAAAGGCAAAATACCCTATTATATGTGAGAGAAATGGGGTGTTTGTGTGCCTTTAACGAAAAGAAAGGTAGACTTTTTGGAAACGCTTATAAAGCTTTATGACAAGGATAAAGCTCCTGTACACTATGCTGACGTTGCAAGTTTTATGGGCATAAGCAAATGGACTGCCTATGATATGTTGACAGAACTAGAAGAACTGGGATATGTGAAGCGGCAGTATTTTATTGGTGAGGATAAATCTATAGGTAGATCCATATTGGTTTACATGCCTAATGAAAGTGCTTATGATGTGGTAAATAAAAGCAGTATACATGAGTGGAACAGTGTAAAAGAAGTCTTATTGAATGTGATCAAAAAAAATGATGATTCCATATCAGTTGACGATTTTATGAACGAAAAAAAAGCTGCTTTAAAGCCTCTTAAGTTTTGTGCTTATGCCTTGACAACGTTGCTTTTGCAGATTAAGACACTTGATGTAACAGTAATTGAAAATATAAAAAATTCCATAAACATTAATGGCAGTGAAGCGCCTGTGATTTTGTTTGTTGGAATCGTGATTGGATTCTACATCGACTATCATTTGTCCAGTGAAAGCAGGAAAGTTTTTGAGAAGGTTAATATATTCCACAAATATATAAAGGAGCTAAGCGCAAATGACAAAACATTGTTAAATAACTTTTTGAAAGAATCGCTTTTGTACATTTAAGACCGTTTAGGTCTTTTTTTGTATAATAAAAGTTTTTTTTTAGAAACTAAATATTTAGGAGGTGTTTTTATGGACAGAGAAAAAGAGATAAGTGAGATAATAGATTTTGTGGAAAGGTACAAAGAATCAATGGCCAGTCAAATGGTGGTGTCGCGGATTTTAGGCGACAAAGGCGCTAAAGTAAATGAAGAAACTATTGATAAATTAAAAAACAGTATTGTAAATGCAGCGGAAGATGATTTGGAAGCGTGTTACTATATAATAAAATAAATATTTTGTTTTTTGCAAAAATATGATATATTAGATGTATAAAATAGCATAGGAGGTAAATATATGAAGGTATATGTAGATCAAGATTTGTGTATAGCTTGTGGCCTGTGCATCGACACGTGTCCAGCGGTTTTTGACTGGAATGACGAAGGCAAATCGCAGGCAATAGTCGATGAAGTGCCTGAAGGCGAAGAACAGGCTTGCCGTGATTCCATAGATGGTTGCCCTACTGAGGCAATAAAAGAAATATAAGTTTTGACAAATATATAAGTTTGGATATATACCTTCGCTGGAGGAAAAATAAAAGCGGAGGTGTTTTTTCTATGTCAAAGAGAAAGAAATTGTATGAAAAGGCTGAAGACGAGCTTGACTCATTAAAAGAAGAAGTTGCCGAAGAATTACACCTTGATGATGACATTGAAAGGCGTGGTTATGAAAATATGACTACCAGAGAAGTTGGAAAAATTGGTGGTAACATGGTTAAAAAGATGATTAAATACGCTGAAAAACAAATGGATGAAAAAGATGGCAAGATAGATTGATATTAGGCTGAAGGATATCCTTCAGCTAATTATTTATAAGTAATTCCTCTCATATAATTAAGCGATCATTTATGTAAAAGAAGGGAAAAAAGAGTCTATGTCGAATTCTTATTTATAAAAGGAGGGCTTTGAATGAGGGAATTAACACCAGAAAGTCTTAAAAAGCATATAGATCCAGATTTGCTTGGTTTTGAAACGACGGATGATGTGGAACCTTTGAAAGATCTCATAGGGCAGGAAAGAGCTAAAGATGCCATGGAGTTTGGTTTAAGAATCAAACAGAAAGGATACAACATATTTATTACTGGGATTACTGGTACTGGAAAATCCAGCTTTGCCATAAGCAGTGTTTCTAAAATCGCATCTTCAGAAAAAGTGCCAGATGATTGGGTGTACGTGTTTAATTTTGATAAACCGTCACAGCCAATTGCTATAAATTTAAGACCAGGTGATGGCAAGAGATTTAAAAACGACATGAGAGATTTTGTGGAGCAGCTTCAAAGAGAAATCCCTAAGGCATTTAATTCAAAAGCATACGATTTGCAAAAAAATGAAATTGTGAAGAAATTTCAAGACAGAAAAAATCAATTGATCCAAGAACTAAACGATTTGGCAAAAAATTTTGGCTTTGTGCTTAAAGAGACAAAAACTGGTATAGTAAGTATACCTGTTGTAGACGGTAAACAGATAAGCAATGAAGAATACGAGCTATTAGACGATGAGAAAAGAAAAGAGATAGAAGCTAAAGCGGCAAATTTTGAAGAAAAGGCACTGCAGATATGGAAGGATATACAAAGTATAGATAAAGAAACAAGGGATGCTGTTCACGAGCTTGACAATAGCGTAGGACTTATAGCTGTTGGACATTTGATCGATGATTTAAGAAATAAATATGCGGAATATGACGGTGTATCGAGATATCTTGACAGCCTTCAAAGAGATATATTAGAAAACATCGACAGTTTCAGAAGCGATGATGATGAAGACAATCAATTTCCATTTATCATGCGAAAGAACAAAAAAGATGTTTTCAAAAAGTACAGTGTAAATCTTTTTGTAGATAACAGCAATACAAATGGTGCGCCTGTTGTGGTGGAGTACAATCCCAACTACAACAATGTATTAGGAAACATTGAATACGAAAGCGATTTTGGAGTGGCGATTACTGATTTTACGAAGATTAAAGCAGGGGCTCTTCACAAGGCAAATGGAGGATATCTTATTTTACAGGCTAAGGATGTCTTGACGTATCCGTACGTATGGGATGCCATTAAGCGTACGCTAAAGACGGATAAAATAGCAATAGAAAATGTTGCGTCGTCTTACGGCCTTTTGTCCATATCATCACTAAAACCTGAGCCAATTGACTTAAATGTCAAGGTAATACTCATAGGAACTCCGTATTTATACTATATTTTATATAATTACGATGATGATTTTAAAAAGCTTTTTAAAGTTAAAGTTGATTTCAACGACGTGATGGATTTAAACGAAGAAAGCATCTTAAAAATGGCTTCTTTTATAAAGAAACATTGTATTGAAGACAATTTAAGGCCTTTTCACAAAACAGGAGTGGCAAAAGTCATTGAGTATTCAACAAGGATATCGGAAGACCAAAACAAATTATCTACACAGTTTAATGATATTGTTGAGATTTTATATGAATCAAATATCTGGGCGGAAATAGAAGGAAGCAAAGCTGTCACGGCTCATAATGTAGAAAAGGCTATAAAGGAAAAGATAAAGCGTGTCAACATGATAGAGGAAAAGTATATGGAATATTTTAAAGATGGAACTTTTTTGATGGATGTAGATGGTGAAAAAGTTGGGATTGTAAATGGGCTTTCTGTCATAAATTTAGGTGATTACCAATTTGGAAAGCCTTCCAGGATAACGGTTACCACTTACCCGGGCGAAGAAGGTGTGGTAAACATCGAAAGAGAAACCAAAATGAGTGGTCACATTCACGACAAAGGCATAATGATAATAACGGGATTTATAGGCAATAGGTATGCTTTGGATTTTCCCCTTACTTTATCGGCCAGAATATGCTTTGAGCAGCTATATGAAGGCGTAGAAGGTGACAGTGCTTCCAGCACAGAGCTTTATGGGCTGCTTTCAAGCTTATCAGATATTCCCATTAGACAGGACATAGCTGTAACTGGTTCTGTCAATCAATTTGGAGTCATACAGCCTGTAGGAGGCGTAACACATAAGATTGAAGGATTTTTCAAATTATGCAAAGTGAAAGGACTTACAGGAAGGCAAGGCGTCATAATCCCAGAGCAGAATGCAATAAACCTTGTTTTGGACGATGAAGTAATAGACGCATGCAAGAGTGGAAAATTTCACATATATACTGTAAATACGATAGATGAAGGTATGGAAATATTGACAGGTCATAAGATGAGTGATATAAACGAAAGAGTGAAAAACAAGCTAAGATTATTTTACAACATATTGACAAAAGAAAAGTCATCTGATAAAGAAAGGAATGTTTGATGTGACTTGCGTCACAAAAGAGGAGATTAAGGATTTTGCCTATAAGTCCGGCATTGACGTAATAGGCTTTGCAAGTCCTGATTGTCTTTTTGAGTATAGGGATTTATTGCTTTATAGACTTAACAATGGTTTAAATTGCAATATTGAAGAAAAGGATGTAGATAAAAGGATAAATCCCTATTATCTCCTTAGTGATGTTAAGTCGATAATATCTGTTGCTATATCTTACAACGTAGATTATAAATTTGAAGCACCGAGGTATGGATATGGGACTATTTCAAAGACTGCATGGGGCGTAGATTATCATAAAGTCATGATTGATTTGCTTAAAAAGCTGGAAAAATTTATTTCATCTAAATGCGGTGATGCCAAGACAGTTTTGCTTGTTGACAATAATCCACTTTTGGAAAGAGTCATCGCTTACAATGCAGGCATTGGATTTTTCGGGAAAAATAATATGATAATAAATGAGGAATATGGATCATACATTTTTTTAGGAGAGATGCTGATAAACATATCTTTTGAACCAGATTCAAAAGTTGAATCAAAATGTGGAAGCTGCAGAAGATGTCTTAAAGCATGTCCTGGGAAAGCATTGATTGAAGAATACAAAATAGACGCCAATAAGTGTTTGTCATATGCTACAATTAAGAAAGGATACTTAAGCGATAGCACATTAAAAAGATTAGGCACTCGCATATATGGATGTGATATATGCCAGGATGTTTGTCCATTTAATCAAAAAGCAAAGAAAGTCACAAGGCGCGAATTTACGCCACAAAATCTTAAACTTAAACACGATTTGAAAGATATTTTACGTCTTGACAACAAAAAGTTTAAAGAATTATTTGGAGATACATCGGCATCTTGGAGAGGCAAGAATACTATAATAAGAAATGCCATAATTGCAGCTATTAATTCAAATGACAAGGATGCAATCGAACCATTGAAAAAGCTTATAAACTCTGAAAGTGCTTATATAAGAGGCTATAGCGCATACGCTTTAAGCATCCTTGATAAAGAAAATGCTTTTTCATATATTGAAAAAGCTTATCTAAATGAAAAAGATGAATCTACAAAGGAGTTTATGAAGAAAGCCATAATGAATATTAGAGGTGAGACTTTTGAGGGTAACGAAAGATGAAGCGCTGGAGGTTGTAGAAATTCTTAAAAAAACATATCCTGATGCAAAGCCTGGTTTACATTTTAAAAATGCCTTTGAGTTATTGGTAGCAACAATACTGTCAGCACAGTGTACTGACAAAAGGGTCAACATGATTACAGAAAAACTTTTTAAAAAGTACAAATCGCCATTTGATTTAAAGGACGTTGATCCATTAGAACTTGAAGAAGAAATAAGGGATTGCGGTCTTTACAGGAATAAGTCGAGAAACATAATAAATACATGCAAAATTTTGTGCGATAAGTATGGCGGTACTGTTCCTAATGATATGGAAAAGCTTATGGAGTTGCCGGGTGTTGGCAGGAAAACTGCAAATGTGGTTATAAGCAATGCCTTTAAACAAGATGCGATTGCAGTTGATACCCACGTTTTTAGGGTGTCAAATAGGATTGGACTTGCAGAAAGCGATGATGTTTTAAAGACAGAACAACAGCTTATGGATATTCTACCTAAAAATTTGTGGTCTTTGTCTCATCACCTTCTTATATACCATGGACGAAATATCTGTATTGCACGGAAGCCTAAGTGTGATATTTGCCCTATCAAACATATTTGTAAGTTTTATAAAAATTTTATAAAAAATTAATCAGTATGTAATTTATTTGCAATGTATTTATAATATAATTAAATTGTTCTAAATTTAAAAACTAAATAATGGGGAGATCAAAATGGAGACAAAGGACACAAAAAGCATAAAGAGCAAAAGCAATTATTTTTATATCATTCTTCTTATATTAATAATAACTGTGTTTGCTGGTTCATTTGTGATGTTTTATTCTGTCATGAATCAAAATACTATCGCAAAGGGAGTTTTTGTAAATGGAATTAGTCTTAGTGGACTTACTAAATCTGAAGCGAATTCAAAACTGCAAGATAACCTTAAGACGGTGAACAATTTAAAAGTCGTTTTAAAGTACAATGACAAGCAGTTTGTGCTTCCAAGAGATGACGTTAAAATAGGCTACGACTATGATGCTATCGTCAATGAAGCTTATTCTATCGGCAAAAGTGGGAACTTCATAAATCGCATAAAGACCATATACAATATATCTAAGAACGGTAAATATCTTAAGTACAGTCCTATAGCCGATTTTAATGGTTTAGATAAATTTTTAATGGATGTATCGAAAAACATAGACAAAAATCCTGTTGATGCTAAGATATACGTGTCTGACGGCAAGATTAACATTACAAATGATATTTCGGGTTTAAAAGTCGATGCAAATAATACAATTGAAAGTATAAAAAGTGCAGTTAATAATGCGATTATGACAGGTGATGAAGATTATGTAGAAGTTCCTATCACGGTTAAAAAAGTCGATGCAAACATAAAGGCTTCAGAACTCGGCATGATAAAAGGCAAAATTGTCAGTTTTTCCACACAATTCAATACTGGTGATGCAAATAGGTCAGAAAATCTTGCTGTAGCTGCAAAAGCTGTAAATGGCAAGCTGCTTATGCCGGGGCAAGTTTTTTCACTTAATAAAACGTTAGGACCGAGAATCATACAGAATGGATATAAAGAAGCGCCTGTGATAATTGGCAACAAGCTTGTTCCGGATATAGGTGGTGGGGTGTGTCAAGTTGCTACTACCATTTACAACGCTGCGTTAAGAGCAGATATGAAAATCGACGAGAGGTACCATCACACATTTCCTGTTGGATACGTTTCGCCTGGGCAAGATGCTACAATCTCAGGAGATGTTCTCGATTTAAAGTTTGAAAATCCAACGAAATACCCTATATACATTGAATCGTACATCAGCGGAAATAACTTTGTAGTGAATTTTTATGGATATCCGGAAGATCCATGGAAAAGGATCGACATATATTCTGAAATTGTGGAGAAGTACGAACCAAAAGTAACGTATGTTGATGATCCTACTTTGCCTGAAGGAGTCACACAGGTAGATGTGGAAAAGCATACAGGATACAAGGTAAATACTTACAGGCTCATTTATGAGAACAATGTTTTAGTGAAAAAAGAATTTTTGTATACAGACATCTACAAGCCAGTTGACGGCGTTATAAGACGGGGTGTGAAAAAAGATGAAGTAAGTAACAATGAAAGTGTTCAAAGCCAAATTGATGACAAAAACGTATCTACAGAGGATTTAAATGGAAAACCACAAAATATAAATCCTACAAATTAAAAAACGAGCGATGCTCGTTTTTTAATTTGTTATCTTTTTTTTGCAATCAGGGCAGTAGCCATAAAAATACAATTTTTGATCCATCAAAAGGTAATCTGTGTGTTTGCTTACTTCACCAAGGAGATCATCTAATGCTGAGTCGTCAAGGTCATCTACCCTATTGCATCCGTAACATATCAAATGTGGGTGTGAATTGACATTTGCGTCATATCTGAAACTACCTTCACCAACATTAAGTTCTTGCACAAGTCCTATACTTTTTAACATTTCAAGCGTCTTGTAGACAGTAGCCAAACTCATTGTTGGGAAATCGGACGACAACGTCTTGTATATGGTTTCAGCACTTGGATGTTCTTTGGTATTTTTAAGCATGTTGATGATAGCAAGTCTCTGTGGTGTTACTTTTAATCCCTTTTCTTTCAGGATTGACGAGATATCGTCCATAATATCCCTTCTTTCTATGAAATATTAATTAATAAAATTTCTCTTGTAATATTTATAGTTACATTATACTATTGCAATTTTATGCTGTCAATCATTTTTTGAAATGCATAGTGAAAATCGTGAAAACTTGAAGTTGATTGTCAGTAATGGTATAGTAATATTGAAAAAATATTCTGATGAATGGGGGACTACGATGACATATAAATTAATTGCAATAGATATGGACGATACACTTTTGACGCATGACAAGCAAATCTCGAGAGAAAACTTAGAAGCTTTAAAAAAAGCTCATGATGCAGGTATTTATGTTGTCATATCAACAGGCAGGATTTATGCTTCTGCTTACGCATACTCGGAATTTTTAGGATTCAAACCATACATCATTGCCAGCAATGGAGCCATGGTGATAGATGACAATGATGAAGAAATTTATAAAAGTGTGCTTGATATAGACATATTGTCGTATTTGATAGATTTGGCGAAGGAAAACGACCTTTATTATCATTTTTACAGCGATAAAATTGTTTATTCACCGGAGATTACCAGCAAATTTCAAAAGTACGGCGAGTGGAACAGATTGTACGCCGAAACATTACGAGTAGAAGTGGAGAATATACCTTCTCATACAGAATTTGAAAGCAAGTTGAAAGACAGCATTGTGAAATTTGTAATGTTTGACGAAGATTCAGAGAAAATAAAAGCAGTGAGAAAAACGATAGATAACGAAAAAGGCGATAGATTAGAGACCACAAGCTCATTTCACAATAATATAGAAATATTAAATAAAGGTGTAAATAAAGGAAACGGCCTCAAGATATTGGGAGAATATCTGGGAATAGATAGATCAGAAATGGTGGCAATAGGTGATAGCGAAAATGATGTAGAGATGGTTGAGTATGCAGGTCTTGGTGTGGCAGTGGAAAATGCCATAGATAAACTTAAAAAAACAGCAGACTTTATCACAAAATCAAACATGGAAAACGGCGTCGCTTACGTCATAAATAAATTTATCTTGTAAGTAGATTTGCTTTTGAAAGGAGGGGTTCTTGTGAAAAAAACGGTCCATCTTAATTTGACAGGCCATGTGCAAGGTGTTGGGCTTAGGTATTCTGTTTACAACATAGCTTTGCGGCTTAATATAACTGGATATGCAAAGAATCTGTACGATGGAAGTGTTGAAATTGTGGCAGAAGGCAATGAAGAGGATATAAATATGCTTATCGATTACATAAAAAATGGACTAAGATGGGCAAGGGTAGAAAGTATAGCTCAAAAATGGGATGACTACCAAGGAATGTATCACACTTTTGAGATAATGTAGGTCACTTGTCTCCAAACTAAAAATATCCATTTTATAAACGGTTACAAGTATGTTATAATTGAAATGAAAATATTGATGTATATGAGGGTGTAGAATATGAAGCTGGATATGGGACTTAATTTAAAACAAGTACAGAAATTATTGATGACGCCTCAGCTTAAACAAGCCATTGAGATATTACAGCTAAATTCGTACGAGCTAAATGAGCTTATCACAAGTGAATTGGAAACCAACCCTATGCTGGAGGCGTACGAAGATAAGGAAGACATCATTGAGATTTACCATGAATTAAATAAAAATAGCGACCTTGAAAAATACAATTATAGCAGCGATGATGAAGAAAGAGACGACTTAAGCTTTGAAAACATGGTCTCGACTGATACGTCCCTCACAGATCATTTGCTGTTTCAACTTCATATAACACCTCTTACAAAGAAAATAAAAGAGATATGCAAAGTTATAATTTACGATCTTGACAGCAATGGTTATCTAAACGATGATATCGAAAAACTCAGTGAAGATTACAATTACAGTGAAGAAGATATTATGACGGCTTTAAATGTAGTGCAATCATTTGACCCGCCTGGGATCGCAGCGAGAAATTTAACGGAATGCCTCATGCTTCAGTTAAAAAGCAAAAACATGTATAATGGCGTAGTAAAAGAAATTGTGGAAAATTATTTAAACGAAATTGCGGACAACAAGCTTTCGTTTATAGCAAAGAAGTTGAATGTGGACATTAGAGAAGTGCAGAATGCTGTAGACGAGATAAAAAAGCTAAATCCGAGGCCTGGAAGTAGTTTTTCAAGCTACAATGATATAAAATACGTCATTCCAGATGCTTATATAAAGAAGATAGACGGCGATTATGTTGTGCTTATAAATGAGTCTTTGTATCCTGGCTTGAGGATAAATAAGTCGTATGAAAGTATTTTGACTGCTACTGATGATGACAATACAAGAAAATACCTTTCAAATAAAATTCAGTCAGCTATGTGGCTTATAAAAAGCATTGAGTCGAGAAGGGATACTTTGTACAAAGTGTTAAGCGCGATAGTGAAAGAGCAAAGGTCATTTTTTGACAGAGAGCAGAAATACATTAAACCTATGAACTTAAAGAAGATTGCAGATGCAGTAGGAGTTCATGAATCGACGGTAAGCAGGGCAGTAAACGGAAAGTACGTTGATACACCTTTAGGTGTTTTTGAAATCAGATACTTCTTCCAAAGCGGCATCGGCAATGGCGATGGTGAGATGTTTTCGCAGGAAATGATAAAAGAGATGATAAAGCAATTGATAAACGAAGAAGACCCTCAAGATACTTTAAGCGATCAAAAAATCGCTGAGATTTTGTCTCAAAAAGGCATAACGATATCGAGAAGGACTGTCGCTAAATACCGAGAAGAGATGAATATCCCATCGTCCAACAAGAGAAAAAGATATTGATAAAAGAGAGCAATAATTTTAGAAAATGCTCTCTTTTATCATATTGTCTATTGAAAAATTAGAAGTCTTAATATAAAATAGTATTGAAGGTAAAAATATTTATTTGATGTTTTGGTGGGACAGTTAAAATACAACGGGTCTATAAAAGTCCTGAAGAAGGTTTTGATACATGAATGACATAATATCATTACAACAGAAAATTGTGCCTGAGCTAATAGAACTGCTGCAAAAAAGGTATACTATAATGCGTAATATATATTTCAGCCAGCCAATAGGAAGGCGAGCTTTGTCATATCAGCTTAATATTGGCGAGAGGATAATAAGGACAGAGGTATCTTTTTTGAAGCGACAAGGCCTTATCGATATAAATCCTTTAGGAATGACTGTGACTAAAGACGGCGAGAAACTTTTGGAGGAGCTTAAGGAGTTTATCCATGAGTTAAAAGGCTTAAACAACTTGGAAAAAACTTTAAAAGATCGCCTGAAACTAAAAAAAGTCATCGTGATACCGGGTGATGTCGATAATGATAGGCTTATAAAAAAAGACATGGGCAAATCTGCTGCAGCTTACCTTAAAAGCATAATAAAGAATGACAGCATCATTGCATTGACTGGCGGTTCAAGTGTGATGGAAGTTGCAAATGAAATGCCTCAGTGCTACACCAAATCAAATATAATGGTTGTACCTGCAAGAGGTGGCTTAGGTCGCGAAGTGGAAAAACAAGCAAATACAATTGCATCAGTCCTTGCAAAAAAGTTAGGTGGTTCCTACAAAATGCTTCATATTCCTGACAACGTAGGTAAAGAAGCTATAGAGACCCTTATGAATGAGCCAGACATAAAAAGCGTTATTGACATATTGAAAGAAGCTGATATAGTGCTTTTTGGCATAGGACGTGCAGATGTGATGGCTGACAGGCGAAATTTACCTTCATCGACTAAAGAGTATCTTAGGAGTGTTGGTGCCACGTCAGAAGCATTGGGCTTTTACTTAAACATAAACGGTGAAACAGTTTATGAGACGCCAAGCATATTTCTCACAAAGGATGATTTAAAAAAAGTCAAAAATTTGATAGCTGTTTCAGGTGGCAAAAGCAAAGCTGATGCGATTATATCAACTTGCATAAGTGGAATGGTGGATGTCCTCATAACTGATGAAGGTGCTGCATTTGAAATATTAAAAAGTTGTTAATACACCGAAAGGTGTTTAATATAAAAAAATAAAAATTAAAGGAGGAAATATTATGACAGTAAAAGTAGGTATTAATGGCTTTGGTAGAATAGGCAGAAACTTTTTTAGAGCAGCATTAAAGAAAAATGTAGATCTTGATATTGTTGCATTCAACGATCTTACTGATGCAAAAACATTAGCACATCTATTAAAGTACGATTCAACATTCGGTCAATTCGAAGGCGAAGTCGTTGCAAAAGAGGATTCACTTGTTGTAAATGGCAAGGAAATAAAGATATTAAAAGAAACAGATCCTGCAAAATTACCTTGGAAGGAATTAGGTGTTGACATAGTTATCGAATCAACAGGTAGGTTTACAAACAAGGAAGATGCAGTAAAACACATTGAAGCTGGAGCAAAGAAAGTAATAATTTCTGCACCTGCTAAAAATGAAGATATAACAATCGTTATGGGTGTTAACGAGGACAAATATGATCCAAATGTACATCACGTTATTTCAAATGCTTCATGCACAACAAACTGCTTAGCACCATTTGCAAAAGTTTTACATAATAAATTTGGAATTAAGAGAGGTTTAATGACAACTGTTCACTCATACACAAACGATCAGAGGATACTGGATCTTCCTCATAAGGATTTAAGAAGAGCAAGATCAGCAGCAATGTCAATTATTCCGACAACAACTGGTGCTGCAAAAGCAGTTGCACTTGTATTGCCTGAATTAAAAGGGAAATTAAACGGTTTTGCAATGAGAGTTCCAACACCAGACGTATCTGTTGTTGACCTTGTTGCAGAGCTTGAAAAGAGCGTAACTGTAGAAGAAGTAAATGCAGCATTGAAAGAAGCAGCAGAAAACGAACTTAAAGGCATTCTCGGATATACAGATGAACCATTAGTATCAATGGACTTCAAAGGTGATTCAAGATCATCGATTGTTGATGGCTTGTCAACAATGGTTATGGAAGGCAATATGGTAAAGGTTGTTTCATGGTATGACAACGAATGGGGTTATTCAAACAGGGTTGTTGACCTTGCTAAGTATGTAGCAGATAGACTGTAATATCATAGGACAAGGCTTATAACCTTGTCCTAAAATATATAGATAGGAGGTATATTATGAAAAAAACTGTAAGGGATATCGATGTAAAGGGCAAGAGAGTCCTTGTAAGGGTAGACTTTAATGTGCCTATGGACAGTGAAAAAAATATAACTGATGATACGAGAATAAAAGCGGCATTGCCTACTATCCAATATCTTTTAGACAATAATGCAAAGGTGATATTAGTATCACACTTAGGAAGGCCGAAGGGCAAGTTCAACATGGAGTATTCTATGAAGCCTGTTGCAAAAAGGCTTTCAGAGTTACTCGGAAAACAAGTCATTGTAGCTGATGATGTAATAGGTGAAGATGCTAAGGCAAGAGCTAACGCATTGAAAGACGGTGAAGTGCTGCTTTTAGAAAATGTCAGATTCCACGCTGAAGAAGAGAAAAATGATCCGGATTTTTCAAAAGAGTTGGCATCATTGGCTGACGTATTCGTCAACGATGCATTCGGTACAGCTCATAGAGCGCATGCATCTACAACGGGAGTTGCAAGTTACCTGCCAGCAGTATCTGGATTTTTAATTGAGAAAGAGTTAAATTTCATGGGCGGTGCTTTGGAAAATCCAGAAAGACCTTTTGTAGCAATACTTGGCGGTGCAAAAGTTTCAGATAAAATCGGCGTCATCACGAACCTTTTAGACAAAGTTGATAGTTTGCTTATTGGCGGCGGTATGGCATACACATTTATAAAGGCTGAAGGCCACGAAATAGGTAAATCCCTTTTGGAGGAAGATAAATTAGAGCTTGCCAAAGACTTAATCGAAAAGGCTAAGCAAAAAGGAGTCAAATTGCTTTTACCGGTAGATACAGTAGTCAGTGCAGAATTAAAATCAGGCGTTCCATACGAAGTGGTTGACATAGACAAGATGCCTAATGACAAAATCGGTGTAGACATTGGACCGAAGACAATTGAAGAATTTTCAAAAGTCATAAAAGGTGCAAAGACAGTAGTTTGGAATGGCCCTATGGGTGTATTTGAAATCAGAGAATTTGCAAAGGGAACAGAGGCAATCGCAAAAGCTATGAGTGAATGCAGTGGCACTACTATAATCGGTGGCGGAGATTCTGCTGCGGCAGTTGAACAGTTAGGCTATGCAGACAAGGTGTCACATATATCGACAGGTGGCGGTGCGTCATTAGAATTCTTAGAAGGCAAGGTATTGCCTGGAATAGCTGCATTAAACGACAAATAAAGAGGTGTTTTGATTGAGAAGACCTATTATCGCAGGTAATTGGAAGATGTACATGACGCCATCTGAAGCTATAAACCTTGTAAATGAGCTTAAGCCTTTAGTGTCTGGTGCAGAAGCAGAAGTTGTAGTAATACCGCCGTTTGTGGATCTTATAGACGTAAAGAAGGCCATAGATGGCTCTAACATAAAGTTAGGTGCACAGAATATGCACTGGGAAGAAAAAGGCGCATTTACAGGAGAAGTTTCACCGACTATGCTCAAAGAGATAGGTGTAGAGTACGTCGTAATCGGCCATTCCGAGAGAAGACAGTATTTCGCTGAGACAGATGAGACTGTGAATAAAAAAGTTAAATCTGCATTAGGTCATGGTCTTAAGCCTATTGTATGTGTAGGCGAATCATTATCTCAAAGAGAAGCAGGAGAAGCTTTCAATGTAGTAAGAGAACAGACAAAAAAAGCATTGGATGGCATTAGAAGTGAAGATGTCTTAAATGTCGTCATAGCTTATGAGCCTATTTGGGCTATTGGTACAGGTAAAACAGCTACGTCGAAAGATGCAAATGACGTAATAAAGGTCATAAGAGAGACTATTGCAGACATATACGGTATAGACATCGCTAATGAGGTAAGAATACAATATGGTGGCAGTGTTAAACCTGATAATGCTAAAGAGCTTATGTCAGAAAGCGATATTGATGGTGCATTAGTGGGCGGAGCTAGCCTTAAAGCGCAGGATTTCGCTAAAATTGTAAATTATTAAGGAGAGGATTGCATGCCCAAAAACTTTGTAATGCTTGTTGTCTTAGATGGATTTGGGATCTCTGACAGCAAAGAAGGAAATGCCATTTATTCAGCTAATACACCAAATTTAGATTATTACTTTAAAAATTATCCAAATACAAAGCTTATACCAAGTGGCTTAGCTGTAGGGCTTCCTGAAGGACAGATGGGAAATTCGGAAGTTGGACATCTTAATATAGGTGCTGGTAGAATAGTTTATCAGGAGCTTACAAGAATAAGCAAAGAGATTAAAGAAGGTGCTTTTTTCAAAAAGCAAGAGTTTCTTGATGCCATACAAAATGTAAAGAAGAATGGTTCAAAGCTTCATCTTTTTGGACTTCTGTCTGATGGCGGTGTCCACAGTCACATTACACATCTTTTTGCACTTATGAAGCTGGCAAAAGATGAAGGATTAGATGAGGTATACGTCCACGCATTTTTAGATGGCAGAGATGTTCCACCTGCATGTGCCAAAGAATACATAAAGGCTTTTGAAGATGAAGCGAATAGACTTGGCATTGGTAAGATTGCTACAATATCTGGAAGGTACTATGCAATGGATCGTGACAAGAGATGGGAAAGGACTAAAAAAGCTTACGATGCTATAGCATTAGGCAAAGGCGTTTTTGCTAATTCGCCTGAAGAAGCGATAGATATTGCATATAGCAAAGATCAGACAGATGAGTTTGTAGAACCGACGGTTATTTTAGATGGTGGCAAGCCAACTGCGACTGTGGATGCCAATGATTCGATAATCTTCTTTAATTTCAGGCCTGATAGGGCAAGACAAATTACAAGAGCTTTTATCGATGAAGTGTTTAACTTTTTTGATAGAGAAAAAGGATATATTCCTGTTTACTTTGTCTCCATGACGCAGTATGATATAACATTTGAAAATATACACGTTGCGTATAAGCCTGAGAACTTGAAGAATACTCTTGGCGAGTACCTAAGCGACAAAGGCATAAAACAGCTTAGAATAGCGGAGACAGAAAAATACGCCCATGTTACATTCTTCTTCAATGGAGGTGTAGAGGAGCCAAATAAAGGAGAAGACAGGATACTGATACCATCTCCTAAAGTAGCAACGTACGATTTAAAGCCTGAAATGAGTGCGTACGAAGTTACAGATACTGTGGTTGAAAAAATAAAGTCAAAACAGTATGGTTTTATACTGCTTAACTTTGCAAATCCTGACATGGTAGGTCATACAGGCGTATTTAGTGCTGCTGTCAAAGCGATAGAAGTAATTGATGAGTGCGTTGGCAGAATAGTGACGGCTTGTCAGGAAGTGGGTGGTACTATTCTTATAACTGCTGACCATGGAAATTCTGAGCAGATGATCGATCCAGTGACTAAAGAGCCACAGACGGCTCATACGACAAATCCGGTACCATTCATAGTGATAGGTGAAGGCGATGTAACACTTAGAAATGATGGTATTTTAGCAGATATAGCACCAACGGTGCTTGACATATTGGGACTGCCAAAACCACAGGAAATGACAGGTACGTCCCTAATAATAGGAAGATAAAAAACGAAAGGAGAATGTTTATGTCTATAATTGTTGATGTTTATGCAAGAGAAATACTTGATTCAAGAGGAAATCCAACTGTAGAAGTAGAAGTGGAATTAGATAGCGGTGCAGTAGGTCGTGCTGCAGTTCCATCTGGTGCTTCAACAGGTCAGTTTGAAGCTGTTGAGTTAAGAGATGGTGACAACAACAGATACTTAGGAAAAGGTGTATTGAAAGCTGTAGAAAATGTAAATGAAAAGATCGCTCCAGAAATAATTGGAATGGATGCAATAGACCAAGTGGCAATAGACAAAGCCATGATTGATTTAGATGGAACTCCAAACAAATCAAATCTGGGTGCGAATGCAATTTTAGGTGTTTCATTGGCAGTTGCTAAAGCTGCTGCTGAAGAAGTTGGCTTGCCACTTTACCAGTACTTAGGTGGAGTAAATGCAAAAGTGCTTCCTGTGCCAATGATGAACATTTTAAACGGCGGAAAGCACGCTGACAATAACGTCGATATACAGGAATTCATGATCATGCCTGTTGGTGCGCAAAGCTTCCATGAAGCTTTAAGGACATGCGCTGAAGTTTTCCACAATTTAAGATCAGTGCTTAAATCAAAAGGATTAAGCACTACAGTTGGCGATGAAGGTGGTTTCGCACCAAACCTTACATCAAATGAAGAAGCAATACAGGTAATATTGGAAGCAATCCAAAAGGCAGGATATGTACCTGGTGAAGATGTAGCTATAGCTCTTGACCCAGCTTCATCTGAAATGTACAAAGAAGATGGGAAATACCATTTCGATGGAGAAGGCGTTGTGAGAACATCAGAAGAAATGGTGGACTACTGGGAGCAGCTTATAAATAAATATCCTATCGTTTCGCTTGAAGATGGTTTAGCAGAAGAGGATTGGAACGGATGGAAGCTCTTAACAGAAAGATTGGGCAAGAAAATCCAATTAGTTGGCGACGATCTTTTTGTTACAAATACAGAAAGACTCTCAAGAGGAATTAAGATGGGTGTTGCAAACTCTATCCTCATTAAGCTTAATCAGATTGGTACACTTACTGAAACGCTTGATGCGATAGAGATGGCTAAGAAAGCAGGATACACTGCTGTCGTATCACATCGCTCAGGTGAGACAGAAGATTCAACTATTGCAGATCTTGTTGTTGCTGTCAATGCAGGGCAAATTAAGACTGGTGCTCCTTCCAGAACAGATAGAGTCGTGAAGTACAACCAATTGATGAGGATAGAAGAAGGGTTAGGCGGAATAGCACAATACCTTGGAAAAGACGCATTTTACAACGTAAGATAATTTATCTCTGCATAAAAAGAAGCTCAGTATCAATATACCTGAGCTTCTTTTAAATTTTTCTTTTCAAATCCGATCGCATCTACAAATGCACCTGATGCAATCATAAAACTGCCAGCCAAAATAAGCAAATCAGGATTTTCGATGATAATTTCATCTTTGTTTTCATTTTGTCTTATCGATATTATATTCAAGGCGTACAGTAAAAAAGTTCCTATAAAAATAATCCATCTGCCAGAAACTGCAAGATTTTCTTTTGTTATTCCATCGCTATTTATACCTATTGCGAAAAGTATATAACCGATAGCTGTTACAAGAGAGTTTGCAGACGATAACTTTGAAATAATGGAAGATAGCGTCATAAAAATCATCCTTTATAATCTTGTTAACTAATTTATGCTATTCATTGTATTAGAAATATGTGTGCATTGTATTTAAAAGTATCTTGATATAATTAACTTATAGGTGATAAAATAGTATTATGATTATGCAAAAAAAGAAATGGGATGTGATAAAATGCCAAGACCTCAAAAATGCAGATGGGTAAAATGTGAACCAAACATAAATTATTTTAAGCCAGTAGGAATACCTATGCACTCATTAAGTGAAGTGGTGCTTACAGTTGAAGAGTTTGAAGCTATACGTCTAAAGGATTTAGAAGGATTAGAACAAGAAGATTGTGCGGAAAGGATGAAAGTATCAAGGCCTACATTTTTTAGGATCATCATGTCAGCTCGTGAAAAAGTTGCAGATGCACTTGTAAATGGCAAAGCCATAAGAGTAGAAGGCGGCAATTACAAAGTCTACGGTGAAGACGTACCCCACCATGGACATGGACATTGCAATAGGCATGGCATGATGAGTGAATCAATTTCTGATGAAGAAAATTAGTGCTTGATATAAATATGCTATTGCTATATAATATATAATAGTGTAAATATGATTTTCGGAGGTTAAACATATGCTAAAAATAATAGTACTTATAATTCATATTATTGTTAGTTTGTTTATGATGGCAGTTATACTCTTGCAACAAGGGAAAAGTGCAGGTATATCCGGGGCAATTGCAGGTGGTGCAGAGACTTTCTTTGGTAAAAACAAGGCCAGGACGATGGAAGGTACTTTGGAGAGGCTTACGACGATAAGCGCCGTAGTTTTCATAATTACTTCATTGATATTGACGTTGCTGATGGGAAAATAATATCGTCTATATAAAATAAAACCCTTATTGGGTTTTATTTTTGTGAGAAGGTGATATGATGAAAATAAGGGAAATATCCGAGGATATGGAGTATAAGATACTATCACCGTATGCAGCACACAGTAGAGAATCAAAAGGGAGAACAAGAGACGAGGAAAAGTGCGATATTCGCACAGATTACCAAAGGGATAGAGACAGAATCATACATTGTAAGGCTTTTAGGAGATTGAGTCATAAGACGCAGGTTTTTATATCTCCTGAAGGTGACCACTACAGGACGAGACTTACGCATACTTTGGAAGTTGCACAAATATCAAAAACTATCGCAAGGGCATTGCGGCTTAACGAAGACTTAACCGAAGCTATAGCGTTAGGTCACGATTTAGGGCATACCCCTTTTGGCCATTCGGGTGAGGAAGTTTTAAATAGGCTTTTAAAAGATGGCTTTAGGCATAGTGTCCAAAGCTTAAGAGTGGTGGATGTGATAGAAAATAATGGTTTAGGGCTTAATCTGACATGGGAAGTGCGAGATGGCATCTTAAATCATTCCACATCCGGAAATCCTGGAACATTGGAAGGTAAAATCGTTCAATTAGCAGACAAGATTGCCTATGTGAATCACGATATTGATGATGCAATTCGAGGTAAAGTATTGACAAATGATGATATACCAAAAGATTTAAGGCGTATATTAGGAGAGACTCACAGCAAGAGGATAAACACAATGGTTAAGGACATAATTGAAAACAGCATGGGAAAAGATAGTATCTCCATGAGCCGTGAGATTTATGATGCTACTTACAGCCTTAGAGATTTTTTGTTTAAAAAGGTTTATATAGGTTCGAAGGCAAAAAGCGAAGAGGCAAAAGCGAAAAAAGTTGTTGAACAGCTTTTTTATTATTTTTGTGAAAATGTGGACGACATGCCAGATGAATTTATCGAATTAACACATGAATATGGTAAAGAACGGGCAGTTGCTGACTATATAGCAGGAATGACTGATAAATACGCTATAACAAAGTATAAAGAGATTTTCTTACCATCACCGTGGGAAGATAAAAATTTCTAATATGTAAAAATTTCAAGAAGGATTTTAGGAATTTATGTCGAATATATTAATTCCATGAAAATTTTATAATTCTTTTTTAAAAAGAGGATTTTCCTATTTTTTGTCGAACTATTAATTAAGGTGGTGTTTATGTCTTATTCAAAAGACGTAATTGATAGGGTAATAGAAGAAAATGATATAGTTGATGTTGTCTCAAGTTATGTTTCGCTTAAAAAATCTGGCAAAGACTTTAAGGGATTGTGCCCATTTCATCATGAGAAAACACCATCTTTCAATGTAAGCCAAGAGAAGCAGCTTTATCATTGTTTTGGTTGCCAAGCCAGCGGAAATGTCATTACCTTTGTAATGAATATTGAAAATGTAGGTTTTAAGGAGGCCGTTGAGTTCTTGGCAGATAGAGCTGGTATAGAGATTGAAGAAGAAAATTTGTCAGGTTTAGAGTATCAGAAAAAAAAGCTGAAAGATGAAATATATGAAGTCAATAGGTTAGCTGCTTTGTTTTATCACAGGTATCTTTATTCTAAATTTGGACAGGCTGCATTAAAATACCTCTACGATAGGGGCATAGACGACATTACGATAAAGAGATTTGGATTGGGGTTTTCTCCGCCAAGTGGACTTGAATTGCTTAAGTATTTAAAGCGCCGCAATTACAATACTGACGTACTTGTAAGCGCTGGTCTTGTTTCAAAAAGCAGCACTGGATCATATTACGATAGATTTAAAAATCGGGTAATGTTTCCTATAATAGACGAGAAAAACAATGTGATAGGTTTTGGCGGCAGAATCATGGATGATGCAAAGCCAAAGTATTTAAATACTCCTGAGACGGTTGTTTTTAAAAAAGGAAAGACCTTATATGGAATTAATTACGCCAAAAAATCTAAAGAAGATATGTTTATTATCGTTGAAGGATATATGGATGCTATAGCATTGTACCAAAGCGGACTTGACAATGTCGTCGCATCGTTGGGTACTGCGCTGACTTTAGAGCAAGGTAGACTTATAAAAAAGTACAAAAACACTGTCGTAATTTCATATGACGCAGATGAAGCAGGCATTGAGGCCACAATGAGAGGTCTTAACCTTTTAGATGAACTGGACCTAAATGTAAATATATTGACAGTACCTAATGGCAAGGACCCTGATGAATATGTGAGAAAAGAGGGTTTTGACGCATTTAAAAAGCTTCTTGAAAAGACAGATACATTGATAGAATATAAGATAAAGAAGTACAAGCAAGATTTGGATTTAGAAAAACCATCAGACAGGATAAAGTATATCAAAAAGGTGTGCAAGGATCTTGCCACAGTTAAAGACGAAGTAAAGCGAGATGTGTATATTTCCATTGTATCAAAAGACGCTGAAATACCTGAAAATACTATTAGAGCAGAAATAGACCAATTTGTCAAGGGTTTTTTGCAAAATAATAAAAAAATTAGGTATACAGTTGGCAATAATAGGCATAATATTAAATACAGTGGAGCAAAAAAGATACCGTCTCTTAAGTACTTGATTGCACTGCTTTTAATTGACAACAAGCTTTATAGCAGGGTGAAAGGTAAGCTTTCTGTAGATGACATCGAAGACGAACATTTAAAGTCAGTGATGTCGTATATTTTTGAAAGGCTTGAAGATGGTGGCCATGTGGATGTAAAAGACCTAAGCTTTATGCTGGACAATGCTGATTTAAAAGACGAATTTAACGATATATTCAACGTGCTGTATAGCGAGAAAGTGGCAAGCGAAAAAATAGTGGATGACTGTGTAAGAGAGATAATCAAAGACGACATACGAAGAAAAATAGCGAGCATTAAACGCGAAATTGACGATTCATATAATGCTGGTGACATTGAGAAGGAAAGAGAACTTTTGATACAATTACAGAAATATGAAAAGGAGATGCTGAGTTTAAAAAATGGCTGAGAAAAAGGTTGCCCAAAAGGAGGGGACACCCATGAATAAAGAAAAAGTAAAAAATTCTATAAAAGAGCTTATTGATAAAGGCAAAAAGAATGGCATGCTGACGTATAATGAAATAATGAATTCTCTTGAAGATATTGATATGGATGCAGATCAGATAGAAAAAGTATATGATACATTCGAAAAGTTGGGTATAGAAATCGTGGGAGAAGAACCACAACAAGATGAATTAATTCCAGAGGAAGATCTGGATTTGGATCTTACTATTCCTGAAGGAATAAATATTGATGATCCAGTAAGGATGTACTTAAAGGAAATAGGAAAAATACCTCTTTTATCTCCTGATGAAGAGATAGAGTTGGCAAAGAGGATAGAAAAAGGCGATGAGGAAGCTAAAAAAAGGCTTACGGAAGCGAATTTGAGGCTTGTTGTAAGCATTGCTAAACGATACGTAGGCAGAGGTATGTTATTTCTCGATTTGATCCAAGAAGGAAATTTAGGTCTACTAAAAGCTGTAGAAAAGTTTAACTACAGAAAGGGATTTAAGTTTAGCACATACGCTACGTGGTGGATAAGACAGGCAATCACGAGGGCTATAGCTGATCAAGCCAGGACGATACGCATTCCTGTCCATATGGTAGAGACTATTAATAAGCTTATAAGGGTTTCAAGGCAACTTTTGCAGGAATTGGGACGTGATCCTCTACCAGAGGAGATCGCTAAAGAGATGGATATGTCAGTTGACAAGGTCAGAGAGATAATGAAGATTGCTCAGGAACCAGTATCGTTAGAGACTCCTATAGGCGAAGAAGAAGACAGCCATCTTGGCGATTTTATACCAGACGAAGATGCTCCAGCCCCTGCTGAAGCGGCAGCATTTACTATGCTTAAAGAGCAGCTTATAGACGTTTTGGATACTTTGACGCCGAGGGAAGAAAAGGTGTTGAGGCTAAGATTTGGATTGGATGACGGAAGAGCAAGGACATTGGAAGAAGTGGGCAAAGAATTCAATGTTACAAGAGAGAGAATAAGACAGATAGAGGCAAAGGCATTGAGGAAATTAAGACATCCAAGCCGCAGCAAGAAATTAAAAGATTTTTTGGATTAACACTGCTTGACACCGGTTAAAAATGTAGTATAATAATAAATGTATTCCTCAGTAGCTCAATGGTGGAGCAACCGGCTGTTAACCGGTAGGCTGTAGGTTCGAGCCCTACCTGAGGAGCCATATTTAGGGCCTTTAGCTCAGTTGGTAGAGCGGTCGGCTCATAACCGATTGGTCCGGGGTTCGAGTCCCTGAAGGCCCACCATATAATGATGAAAGGATAGGCATTTGATTTTACAAATGCTTTTTATTTTATAGTATGAAGCTGTCACAGAGATTAAATTCTATCGTCAAAATGATAAAACTTCATTCTAAAGTTGCTGATATAGGTACAGACCATGGATATATACCAGTCTACCTTTATTTAAATGGCATTTCAGACTACATAATTGCATCAGATGTAAAATCTACTTCTCTCAATAAAGCAATTGATGTTATTAAAAAGTACAATCTGTCAGAAAATATAATTGTACGGCTTGGCGATGGATTAAGCGTTTTAATGCCAAATGAAGTTGATACGGTTGTAATAGCCGGTATGGGTGGCATTTTGACTTCAGATATTTTAGAAAAAGGCAAAAGCATTGCTTCAACTGTAGAGAGATTTATCTTGCAGCCTATGACGGCATCTGACCATCTTCGCAGGTATATTTATGAGAATGGGTATTTGATTGTTGATGAAGGTTTAGTCTTTGAAAAAGGGAAGTTCTTTGAGATAATTGCTGTAGAACATGGCAAGGGGAGAGTCCACGACGAAATTTTTTATGAAATCGGTGAAAAACTCTTTCAAAAAAGTCACCCATTGCTTAAAGATTATATATCATATAAGATAGGAAAGCTAAAAAAGATTTTTGATGAAGTCTCGAAAAGCAATGAAAGTGATTTACTGAAAGAGGATATTTTAAATAAAATAAAAAAATATGAGGTGTTATTGTATGAGTCTGAAATGCCAGACAATAGCGGGAATGATTGACAAACTTGCACCACACAAATGTGCTGAAGAATGGGACAATGTTGGGCTTCTTGTGGGGAATCCCAGAAAAGATGTGTCGTCTGTCATGGTGGCTTTGGATGCCACAAGAGAAGTTGTATTAGAAGCCATATCAAAGAAAGTCGACATGATTGTAACGCATCACCCTATAATATTTAAACCATTTAAGAATTTACGTACTGATAATCCGTTAGGCGAAGTTTTGACGATGCTTATAAGAGAAGACATACCTGTGTATTCAGCGCATACCAACTTTGATGCTGCAAAGGGCGGAATGAACGATATTCTCTGCAACATACTGGGAATATACGACGAGGAGATTTTGCAAGTTACGTATAAAGAAGGCTATAAGAAAATTGTAGTATATGTTCCGATTGGATATGAGGAAATAGTAAAGACAGCTATGTGCAATGCAGGTGCAGGCTACATAGGAAATTACAGCGATTGTACTTTTCAAACGATGGGCATAGGAAGTTTTAAACCGTTAGAGGGAACGAATCCTTTTATAGGTGAGATAGGAAAAGTGGAAAATACTCAGGAGGTTAGAATAGAGACTATAGCACCAGATAAATTGGTAAATAGGGTTATAAGTGCTATGTTAAAAGTTCATCCATATGAAGAGGTAGCTTATGACATATACCCTGTTGAGACATTGTATGACGAATATGGAATCGGGAGAGTAGGCTTAATAAAAGACACTACATTAGGCAACCTCGCAAATGATGTAAAAGCAAAACTTGGCTTAAAAAACATACGTGTCGTAGGCGATTTAAACAAGACAGTTAAAAAAGTGGCTGTATGCGGTGGCAGTGGTGGTAGCTTTGTATCAATTTCAGCTTTTAAAGGTGCCGATGTTTTGATAACAGGTGATGTTGGCTACCATGATGCAGTAGATGCAAGGCATATTGGACTGGCTATAATAGATGCGGGTCATTTTGGCACAGAGAAGATTTCTGTAAATTTCATCGCTGAATACATAAGGGATGAAGCGCAAAAAATGGATGTAGACTTAAATGTCATTACCAGCGAAGCACAAGCTGATCCGTTTATGTTTATGTAATAATTGCCAGTTGACAAACTTATTTGATAGTGGTATCATTCTATATCTGGAGAGTAATACTTACGAGTAAGCCAGATGGTCGCGTACATTATGTACGAGGAAAGTCCGAGCTCCACAGGGCAAGGTGCCGGGTAATACCCGGTGGAGGTGACTCCAAGGAAAGTGCAACAGAGATATACCGCCTATCACTAATTCGTAAATAATAATGCTTTTATTAATAGCGAATTGGCGGTGGGTAAGGGTGGAAAGGCGAGGTAAGAGCTCACCAGCATCCAGGCGACTGGAATGCTCTGTAAACCCCACCTGGAGCAAGGTAGAATAGGAGGGAAATACAAGTGGCCCGCTTGACCCTCGGGTAAAACCGCTGGAGGTATCAGGTAACTGATATCGTAGATAGATGACCATCTAAAACAGAACTCGGCTTATAGACTTGCTCGTATTAAAAGGCAAAAACTCAATGTCATGTGGCATTGAGTTTTTTTAAATAATTTTTTATGAGAGAGGTTGTAATTTTAAATGGCTTATGAGAATCAAAATGTAAAAGTTGTAGTTGGAATGTCTGGAGGAGTAGATTCCTCTGTGTCTGCACTGCTTCTTAAAGAACAAGGATACGATGTGATAGGCATATTTATGAAAAATTGGGATGAAGAAGATGATTCTGGGTACTGTACTGCAGCAGAGGATTACGAGGATGTTGTGAGAGTTTGCGATAAAATAGGCATTCCTTACTATTCGATAAACTTTACAAAAGAATATTGGGACAGAGTTTTTCAGTATTTCTTGAATGAATACAAAAGCGGTAGAACACCCAATCCAGACGTAATGTGCAACAAAGAGATAAAGTTTAAGGCTTTTTTGGAGTTTTCGATGAAAATTGGAGCAGATTATATTGCAACAGGCCACTATGCAAGGATAGAGCATACAGATGGGCACTACAAGATGCTAAAAGGTGTAGACAAAAACAAAGATCAGACGTATTTTTTATGTGAGCTTGGGCAGAAGCAGTTGTCAAAGACGATGTTTCCAATAGGACACCTTGATAAATCGGAAGTGCGGGAGATAGCACGAAAGGCAGGTCTGAAGACGGCTGATAAAAAAGACAGCACAGGTATTTGCTTTATCGGAGAGAGAAAGTTTAAAGAATTTTTAAATCAATTTCTGCCTGCGAAGCCGGGAGAAATAAGGGATCTGTCGGGGCGCGTATTGGGACGTCATGATGGGCTTATGTTTTACACATTAGGACAGAGAAGGGGCATCGGCATAGGTGGTGTAGGTACAGGAGAGCCTTGGTTTGTAGTTGACAAAGATGTTGAAAACAATATACTTTATGTTGCACAAGGTGATAAAAATCCTGCATTGTATTCATACGGCTTGTTTACGAAGAATGTAAATTGGATAGACGGTGACATGAACTTCGATGAACTTAGGTGCAAAGCAAAATTCAGGTATAGACAGCCTGACCAAGACGTAATGGTTTTTAAGAAAGACAATGGTTATTTAGTTGTGTTTGATAAGCCTCAAAGAGCTGTTACTCCAGGGCAATTTGTCGTCTTTTACGATGGTGAATACTGCCTTGGAGGTGGCGTGATAGAGACCATATATAAAGATGAAAAAGCCTTGATATAAAAAGCGATTGAAGGTTTACATCATTTTTGATATTATATAATTGTAAAATATTAAAAGGAGATGGATGAATTGAGTATTCACATAGGTGCAAAAGATGGAGAAATTGCAAGTACAGTATTATTGCCTGGAGATCCACTGAGGGCTAAGTACATTGCAGACAATTTTTTAACTGATGTAATTTGTTACAATGAAGTTCGCGGAATGTACGGATTTACTGGTTATTATAAAGGTAAAAGAGTATCTGTTCAGGGAACAGGTATGGGTATACCATCTATATCCATATATGTAAACGAGCTTATCCAAAGCTACAACGTAAAAAATCTCATAAGGATAGGCACATGCGGATCAATGCAAGAAGATATAAACATAAGGGATGTAATATTAGCAATGGCGTCATCGACAGATTCCGCCATAAATAAGATCAGGTTTAATGGCATGGACTATGCTCCTACAGCCAGTTTCAAGCTCCTGAAAAAAGCTTATGATGCGGCTTTGGAGAAAGGTATCAACGTAAAAGTAGGCAATATACTTTCATCAGATACATTTTACAACGATGATAAAGATAGCTGGAAATTATGGGCTAAGTTTGGCGTTTTAGCAGTTGAGATGGAAACAGCAGGTCTTTACACTTTAGCTGCTAAGTATGGAGTAGATGCTCTTACCATATTGACAGTAAGCGATAGTTTAGTTACAGGTCATGCTACATCTGCAGAAGAAAGGCAGAAGACATTTAACGATATGATAGAAATTGCTCTAAATATCGCTGAATAATATGTGGGAGTGATGAGAATGCAACCACTAAAGTTTAAACCCATATTTATGGAAAGGATATGGGGCGGAGATGCCTTGAAGACAAAGTACGGCTTTAATGTACCTTACGGCAAAAAGATAGGTGAGCTTTGGTGCATTTCTGACAATACAACTGCTGTAAGTGAAGTAGATGGCGGTATTTACGATGGAGTTAAATTAAGCGAACTTGCAAATAAGCATGGAGACGAGCTTTATGGAGAAGGCAAATCGTACGGTAGATTTCCATTGCTTATAAAGATAATAGATGCCAATGATAAATTGTCTGTTCAAGTGCATCCAGATGATGATTACGCTTATCATCATGAAAATGGCGATATAGGCAAAACAGAAATGTGGTATATAATCGATGCAAAGCCTGGTGCCAAACTTATCTGTGGTTTAAAAGAAGGCACGACGAAGGAACAATTTAAGTCATTGCTTGAAAAGGAAAGTCTTGAAGAATGTCTAAATGAGATAGAGGTAAAGCCAGGAGATGTAGTGTACATACCTTCAGGGATGGTACATGCCATCGGAGAAGGCATACTAATCTGCGAAATACAGCAGAATTCGGATTTAACTTACAGAGTCTATGATTACAATAGAGTAGATGACAATGGAAACAAAAGAGAGCTTCACATTGATAAAGCTTTAGACGTGATTGATTTTAATTTAAAAAGCGATAAAATAGTTCCTAAATATAAAAAGGTAGATGGGGGAAGCATTGCCAATGTCGTTCAGTCAAAATACTTTAAAACGGATGTAATCTATGTTGAGTCAACGGTCAATATAGAGACTAACGGCATTTTTAATACGTTGGTGATGGTAGAAGGCGAAGGAAAGATAATTTACGAAGATGGGGAAGCCGATTTGAAAAGCGGTGAATCGCTTTTGATACCTGCGTCAATTGGCAAATACACCATTACTGGAAATTGCAAACTTATAAGGTCTTACGTGTAGAAAGTGATGTTGACATAGAGGTAAAAATATAATATACTAAACATGTAAGGCGAGTGGGGTTATAGCCCAGCTGGTTAGAGCGCTACGTTGACATCGTAGAGGTCACAGGTTCGAGCCCTGTTAACCCCACCATTTTAACTAATTTAAAATTTAAATATAGATTTTTAAGTGGGGTTATAGCCCAGCGGTTAGAGCGCTACGCTCACATCGTAGAGGCCACAGGTTCGAATCCTGTTAACCCCACCAATCTGAAATATGCAGCTTAAAAAGCTGTTTTTATTTTGCAAAAAACCGCCTCTAAAAGGCGGCTTGAACAACATTTCTACTTTTTGACAAAAAAGTAGAAATCATCACCATCTTATGATATAATTATTTTTGATGGGGATGTAACTCAGCGGGAGAGTACCACATTCGCATTGTGGGAGTCGAGGGTTCAAATCCCTTCATCTCCACTTAGAAAAATCAAGGGTTTGGACATTTTACTTAAGTCCAACCCCTTTTTTGTGCCCAATTGGTGCCATATTTTTTTATTTTTTTCATTTTAGTGGATGGAATAAAAGGTTCCCATGATATAATAGTTTGGGAGGGATGATTATGAATGAAATGTGCATAATAGACAGATTCGAAGGTGATTACGCTGTAATTGAGTTTGGGCGTATTACATTTAATTTTCCTCGTACTCTTTTACCAAAAGATTTAAAAGAAGGCGATGTAATAAAGTTTGATGTACGAATTGACAGTGAAGAAACGCTTAAGCGAAGCCAGAAAATAAAAAGGCTGGCAGATGAACTTTTTAGAGAGTAGAGAGGTGCATCATGTTTAAAAAAATAGCAATTTTCGGTTTGATATTTGCTTTAGTTTTTTCTTTGGTTGGATGTTCTGACACCACAAATTTCAATCAGAAACAAGGCGAAATTCAGAATTCTACAGTACAATCTAAAGATGGCTTACTTAAAGTGTATTTTATCGATGTAGGACAAGGCGATAGCATTTTTATTAAGACACCTGACAATAAGACAATGCTAATCGATGCTGGTGTACCAGAAATGGGGAAAAAGGTCGTCGACTACATAAAAAGTTTAGGTGTAACAAAAATCGATATATTAGTTGGAACACACCCACACGAAGATCACATTGGTGGAATGGATAGAGTAATAGAAAGCTTTGAAATAGGAAGATTTTACATGCCAAAGGTGACTACAAATACAAAGACATTTGAATATGTATTAAATGCTGCAAAAAATAAGGGATTGAAGATAGATGTGGCAAAAGCAGGAGTGACTTTGGACCTTGGTCCTTCTGTTAGTGCTGAAATTATAGCGCCAAATAGCTCTAAATACGCCGATCTTAACGAATACAGTGCAGTGATAAAACTTACTTATAAAAACACATCGTTTTTGTTTACTGGCGATGCTGGTGCTGAATCGGAGAGGGAAATGATTGAAAAGGGGTATGATTTGAAGTCGGATGTACTTAAAGTTGGTCATCATGGAAGCTCAACATCAACTACTGCGAGCTTTTTAGATGATGTCAGTCCTAAATATGCTGTAATCTCCTGTGGAAAAGGCAATGACTACGGACATCCCCACAGTTCTACATTGAAAAAACTTAAAGCCAGAAACATACCGGTCTATAGGACAGACGAATGTGGGACAATAATTGCTGTAAGCGATGGGCAAAGTATTTCGTTTAATGTGAAACCAGGCGATTACACACCGGGACAAAAAAACTAAAAACGGATTTTTGTTACATAAATATGTAGATTTCATGAAAAGATATAACCAGAAAGAATTATGAGGAGGTTATATCTCATGAAAAAATATAAAAGATATATTGCGATGATGCTGATTTTTGTTATGGTGCTTGCAACTGCATCATTGGCAGGATGCAAAAGCTCAGTTAAAAAACCAGTTACATCAAAGAGAAGTTTAAATGTTGTTGGATTTTATGTTGATTCACCTGGATACGACAACTCATACAATTCGCTTGTAAAATACGCGAAGTACATGGACACAGTTTCACCACTTTGGCTTACTGTTCAAGGTGATGGATCTGTTAAAGATTCAACAAATCCGCAAGCTTTAAACTTTGCAAAGAAAAATGGTTTAAAAGTTGTACCGCTTGTAAACGTGGCTGACAGCAAGGATTCAGTTTTGCTGGATTCTAAAGTGAAGACTGAGACCATGAATGAGCTTATAAGTCTTCTTAAAAAACATGGATTTGACGGATACAACATAGACTTTGAGTTTATCCCACATGGCACAAAAAATTATGTTAAGGATAAAGACTACCTTACGGCATTTATGGGTACTTTTAGGACGATGATGAAAAGAGAGGGTAAAATCTTAGATATGTCTGTGATTCCTCATTATCAGGTTTCACCTGATATATCGGGAATTTACGATTATCACAAATTGGCACCATTGGTTGATCATGTGACATTGATGACTTACGACAGGCATAATGCCTCATCGCCACCGGGACCAGTATCTCCGGAGCAGTGGGTTGAGAACAATGTGAAGGATGCATTAAAAGAAGGCTTTAAACCAAGTCAGATTTGCCTTGGTGTTGCGACGTATGGATACGATTGGCCTGCAAATAAGTCAGGTGGTTTTTCTGCTCCAACAAAGACGATACTTCAGAATGCTCAGCAGAAAGGTGTGACAGTACAGTGGAGCAATACGTATCAAGAGCCATATTACACATATTATGACAGCACATATGGCGCCACAAGGCAGGTATGGTTTGAAAATTCTACGACGATGGCTGAGAAAATAGATATAGCGAAAAAATACGGCATTCATGGCATTTGCATATGGAGAATAGGTTTTGAAACACCATCATTTTGGCAGGTTATAGCCAAAAAGATTGGAGCAAAGTAAGTAGTAGCCACTCGCATAGCGGGTGGTTTTTGATTCATCTGTAAATTCAATAAAACGTTGACTTACTGTTAAAAGAATAATATAATCAAATCATGACAAATAAACATATATTGGAGGTTAGTTATGTATATACCATCTATTAGCCCGTATGCATTTAAAATTGGACCGATTGCTGTACATTGGTACGGAATTTTTATGGCTTTATCTATAGCTGCTGGTGCATATTACTTGTACGTTAGGTCGAAAGAGCTTAACTACGATGAAGATTTCTTGTTAAATCTTTTGATGATTGTGGTTATATCCGGAATAGTAGGAGCAAGATTGATGTTTGTATTGGCGAATGACATTGATTGGTTTTACAAAGATCCGATACATATTCTTAAGATTTATCAAGGTGGACTATCATGGCATGGAGCTGTATTGGGAGGATTTCTTGCAGGCCTTTATTACTGCCATAAGAAAAACGTCAAGATAAATCCATTGGAAGATTATGCTGTCATAGGATTGGCTATAGGGAATATGCTTGTAAGAATAGGAAATATATTTAACCAAGAGGTTTTGGGAAGGCAAACTGATTTTGCTTTTGGAAGATGGCCCGCACAATTAGTTGGTGTAGCAATGGGACTTATCCTTTTAATACGTTATTTTTACATCGAGAGAAAGCACATGCCGTATGGGTATCAGTTTTGGTCTTTTATATTTTACTATCAGCTTATGAGAGGGCTTATTGAAGAAACTGTAAGGGACAATCCACTATTTTGGCCAGTTTATCTAAATAAGCACCTTGGAATCGGCTTTTTTACTTTGACGCAGATTGCAACTCCTTTCATACTTATATTGGCATACTGGATGATGAGGCGTGTATTAAATGATCCAGAAAATAAGAAAGTAAATTATTGACCTGCTTTACGCGGGTTTTTTATATAATGAAAAATGAGAGAGGGAGATTGTGATGGAGAAAAAAGAATTATTTAAAAGATTGCTTTCGATGATAGAGAAATCATCAAGTGAGATAGATGATTTAAACTATTTTTACCATGAGGTTGTGAAAATATTGGACAGCAATTTACCTTACTACAATTGGACAGGTTTTTATTTCATGGAAGATGGGATGTTGAAACTTGGCCCATACATAGGAAGGCCCACAGAACATGTGAAGATAAACGTTGGTCAAGGTATATGCGGCAGAGCCGTGACTGAAAATGCCACAATTGTCGTAGATGATGTGACAAAAGAGGACAATTACTTGGCTTGTAGCATCGAGACAAAGTCTGAGATAGTAGTGCCTATAAGAATTGGCGATGAAATAATCGGCGAAATTGACATAGACAGCGATGAAAAAGCGGCTTTTGACGATGATGATAGAGCATTTTTAGAAGCTGTGGCAGAAATAGTCAGCAAAAAAATAAAAAATGATCATATAATATCAAAGAAAACTGAGAAAGGAGAGACAACATGAAAAGATCTTCTGTTGTGTTGATTTCAGTAGCAGCAGTCGTGCTATTAATAGTTGTTTACTTTTTTTCAAGTTATAACGGGCTTGTAAGTCAGCAGGAAAATGTAAATAGCAAGTGGAGCCAAATAGAAAATCAGCTACAAAGGAGGGCTGATTTGATTCCTAATCTCGTTGAGACTGTAAAAGGTTATGCTGCACATGAACAGTCTGTGTTTGATAGCGTAAATAAAGCCAGAGAGAAGCTTCTTGCGGCAAATACTGTACAAGAAAAAGCCAACGCCAATGATGAGCTTGGAACAGCTTTAGGAAGGCTTCTGGCCATATCAGAAAACTATCCTAACTTAAAAGCCGATCAAAATTTCAGGCAGTTAAGCGATGAATTGGCAGGCACAGAAAATAGGATCGCCGTTGCCAGAATGGATTACAACAATGCTGTTCAGCAGTATAACACCAGCATAAGGCAGTTTCCTAACGTCATCATAGCAAGAATGTTTGGATTTACGGAGAAACAGTATTTTAAAGCACAAGCATCAGCATCAGAAGTTCCAAAAGTCGATTTTTCGAAATAGGGAGGTTATGTGGTGTTAAAATATGCCAAAACATTATTTTTGCTGATATTTTTTCCTATACTAATTTTTGGCCAAATATTTGCTGCTACAATTCCTCCTAAGCCTTCCCAGTACGATTATGTGTACGACTACGCAAAACTTATGAGCCAAAGCGATATTGATACAATAAGAAACATAGGGAAAGAGATAGAAAACTTAACTGGTGCTCAAATCATCGTAGTGACGGTTGACGATATAGGAGACTATCAAATATCAGATTACGCATTAAGCTTATTTAGAAACTGGGGAATTGGACAGAAAGACAAAAATAATGGCGTACTTCTTTTAGTAGATAAAAAAAGGCTATTGGAAGGATTAAGCGGCAAAGTATTTATATCTGTCGGATACGGGTTGGAAGGTGCTATACCAGATTCTGTAGCAGGAAGGATTTTGGACGATTACGTACTGCCTAAATGGAATGATAAAGATTATTCTGGGGGCATTGTAGAAGGATATAAGGCAATAGCCACATTGGTTGCCAAAGAATACAATGTGGATTTAAAAAATGTTGACCAAAGCCAGTATGCTCAGCAAAATGATAGTGGCAGTAACAAAGCAGAAGGAATAATTTCTATAATCGCTATGATAATATTGCTTATTATTTTTTCTAATATACGCGGATGGTGGTGGCGCGGTCCTGGCGGGTTTGGCCCTGGAGGATTTGGTGGCTTTGGCGGATTTGGAACTGGCGGCGGTGGCTTCGGAGGAGGCTTTGGCAGCGGAGGAGGTGGAAGTTTTGGCGGTGGTTCCACCGGTGGAGGTGGAGCTGGCCGCTAAACTCTAAACTTTCCTCTTTCATATTGCTTTGGCCATTCTACATCTTCTTTAAGGTCGTGGGCTGCATACAGGGGCCAATACGGATTTCTTAGAAGCTCACGGCCTAAGGCTATTAAATCAGCTTTTCCGTCTTTGAGGATTTGCTCAGCCATTTCAGCTTTTGTTATTAGACCTACCGCTGCTGTTTTAAAACCAAGCTGATTTTTTATTTTTTCAGAGTATTTGACTTGATAGCCTGGATAAAGATCGATTTTCGCATTTAAAAGTCCACCGCTGCTTGCATCTATCACGTCGACGCCCAAAGGCTTTATGTATGATAAAATTTTTATCATTTCGTCAATGTCGATGCCGCCTTCAATGTAATCGTCGGATGAAACTCTTACAAATAAAGGTTTATTTTCTGGCCATACTTTTTTTACAGCTTCTATGACTTCTTTAAGCATTCTCACTCTGTTATTGATATCACCGCCGTATTCGTCATTTCTCTTGTTTGACAGGGGCGACAGAAATTCGTGTAGCAAATAACCGTGCGCCGCATGTATTTCAATGGCATCAAAACCAGCATTCAAGGCTCTTACCGTTGCATCTTTAAACTTTTCTACGATAGCATTTATTTCTTCTTTTGTGAGTTCATGTGGCAATTTATAATCATCGCTCCAGTTTATTGCTGAAGGCGCAACAGGCGTTTCATCTGCCACTTCTGATTTTCTTCCAGCATGGGCTAATTGTATTCCCATTGTAACACCGTGTTTTTTGCACTCATCAACAATTCTTTTGAGTGGTTCTACCTGTTGGTCGTTCCAGATGCCAAGATCGCGATCAGTTATTCGCCCTCGACTTTCTACTGCCGTTGCTTCAACCATTATTAACCCTACACCGCCGACGGCTCTGCTGACGTAGTGAACAAAGTGCCAACTGTTTGCAAGTCCATCTTTATCAGCGGAATACTGACACATTGGAGACATCATAATCCTGTTTTTTATGGTAATGTCTTTTATTTTTATAGGTGTAAATAACATAAAAACATCTCCTTTCAAAATATATATTACCACTTAGGGTGCAAAAATAAAAATTATCAAATAAAAAGTTATTTTACAAGCAAAAACGTATTCATTAAGATTGTTTTATTTCTATTTTCCGCAATTCGTGTTATAATATATGTTGTAGATTTTAAAAAGGAGGGCGTAACGTGAGAGAAAGAGTAGAAGAAGTTTTAAAGCTTTTAAGACCTTCTCTTCAAGCAGATGGCGGAGATGTGGAACTCGTCGACGTTACTGACGATGGCGTAGTTCAAGTAAGGCTTACAGGTGCTTGCGGCGGCTGTCCATTTGCAGTAATGACATTGAAAGAAGGAATAGAGAGAGCAATAAAAGAAGAAATACCTGAAGTAAAGGAAGTTGTTGCTCTTTAAGATAAAAAATCCGGAATTAACCGGATTTTTTTGTGTTAAAAAAAGGATTTTTTAAAAATACATAGAATACTATATATGGTAATATTTTACTTAATGGAGGTATTCTATGTATGATTAAAAGGATTTTTCTTTTAACTTTGACGTTGCTAATTGCATTTAGCTTAAATGCTTTTTCATTTGGTTTTCCCGGCGATACTCAAAATCAAGATTACTTAAAATTGTTAAAAGATAAGATGCCATTTATAAGTGATATGTCGGTAGATCAAATCAGAAAAAATAGCGATGGATCTATCCAAATAAACATGAAAAGCGAAGGCGATACCTACAAAACCCTTGATGCTGTATTAGACAATAATGGAAACATCAAAAGCGTAGATTATTACGTTGATCAAATGAAATATTTATTTGGCAAAAGTAGTGAATCGAAAATAAGCAGAGATGAGGCTATAATCATAGGCAAAAAACTTTTGGAAAATGTTTTTGGAGAAAAATTTGATTATGTATCTGAGATCAATGATTCAATGTATATTGATGATGTTTTGGAAAGACCAATAATTTATAAATTTCGTTACAAGAATTTAGTTGATGATATACCGGTTTACAATATAGATGCTTATGTTTACATTGACTCTGAAAGTGGCGATATATTGAAATTAAAGGGGCAGCGCGTAGATGAACTATCTTTTGATAAAAATATAAAGATGATTGACAATGTTGGCGCGTTAAATGTGTTTAACAGCAAGTTTAATCCCATTCTTGTGTATTTGAAAAACAACAACGATAATTTTCCTAAATATCGGCTGTACTATGCTTTAAGCATCGATTATAATCTCGTTGGTATAGACGCAGTAAATGGTGATTTGGCAGATTTTAATGGTAATATGCTATATGATGATGTTTTAAAGATTAAATGTGATGCCAATGATTTTAAAAAATCGTATAGCATAGTAGCTAACGATGAGGCATTGAAAATAGCAATGAATGAATTGAATAACTTTCACATAAAAGATATTAAAGTATTAGACAGCAAGACAATTGAAAGGTATTTTCTTACTAAAAGAGAAACATATACATTTAATATGAATCATACTGATAAAAGCCTAATAGCCAATGCAAATATAGCAGTCGACAAAGAGACAGGAAATATAATAAGCGAGAACGTAGATATTTCTGATGATGATGGGTTATTTGATACGTATGGCAATTTGGACAGAATAATCGGTTTTACAAAGGAAATTTTAAGAGAAAAAGATTGTAATTTGGATCTTCTAAAGAAACCTGCCATAGAAGATGATGATTATACATACGTATTTTATCGAGTTTACAATGGTGCAATAGTTTTGGATAATTATGTGAGAATTAAAACAGATAAAAACGGCAAAATAATAAATGTCTCATTAAATTGGGATGAGGCCGATAAACCATCAAAAGCAGACATTTTGAATGAAAGTATTGCAAGAAACATATTAATAGATGAGAAACCATCTCTTTATTATTTGTATACAAGCAAATATGGACTTATGCCAATATACCGTTTGCCTACGATGGATTTAATAGTGGATGCGTTGACTAAACAAAAAATATCCATAAATGAATTCGAAAAAGGATATTAGGAGATGATACGATGGATGAAAAATTAAAGATAGAGGCGGCTAAAGAGTTGGGGCTATTAGATAAGGTACATAAGGTAGGATGGTCGAATTTGACAGCACAAGAAACAGGGAAGATTGGAGCCATTGTGAAAAAGAAAAAATATAAATCGGCCATGTAAAATTTTTGTTGTGGTGGTATACTTGTATTTGAGGTGAGACAAATGGGTCAAGAGGATGTATATGAAAAAGTTGCAAGGTTGATAGAGAATTCTAAAAAAACTGTTGTACTGACAGGTGCTGGAATATCTACAGAAAGCGGCATTCCTGATTTCAGAAGTCCAGGAACTGGACTTTGGGAAAAGATGGACCCTATGGAAGCACTGTCAACAAGAGTTTTATACAATGACCCTAAAAAGTTTTACGACAATGGTTTTAAAATTTTGCTGTCCATGAAAGATGCAAAGCCAAACAAAGCACACTATATATTGGCGCAACTGGAGAAGGATGGGTTTATATCCAGTGTAATTACTCAAAACATCGATAATTTGCACCAAAAAGCAGGATCGAAGAAAGTATACGAAGTACACGGCCAGACGAGGACAGGAAGTTGCACAAATTGTGGTACAGTGGTACCAATTGATTTGCTGGAGGTCAAAGTGTCTAATGGGGAAATCCCGCCTAAATGCGACAAATGCAATGGGATTTTAAGGCCAGATGTTGTAATGTTTGGAGATCAGATGCCTGAAGATTTTGAAAAGGCATGGCATGAGGCTGAAAACAGCGATTTGATGATAGTCATTGGTTCATCGCTTACTGTATCACCTGTAAACTTTCTTCCCGGACTATCAAAGCATCTCGTTATAATAAATAAGTCAGAGACACCTGAAGATAGAAGGGCAGATGCAATTATAAGAGAATCGGCAGGCGAAGCTTTAAGCAAAATCGTAAGATATTTAAAGGCGGCACAACAAGGCTAAAATTCATTTGACAATGTATATGTTTCAGTGCTATTATAAAGAAGTAAATTATTTATCACGTTTGGAGGAAGATATAATGGTAAGAGGTAAAGTAAAATGGTTCAATGCTGAGAAAGGTTATGGCTTCATAGAGAGAGAAGGAGGCTCAGACGTATTCGTTCATTACTCAGCAATTGAACAGGATGGTTTTAAGACATTAGAAGAAGGTCAGGAAGTTGAGTTTGATATAGTGGAGGCTGAAAAAGGGCCACAAGCCGCTAACGTTAAAAAAGTTTCCTAATGGATAAAATCAACCCTAACAGCAATGTTAGGGTTTTGAAATATAGATGAGAATATATGGTTAATTTAAGAAATATTAGTATTGATTATAAAAACGTTTTATTGCAATTTAAGGGTGGTTGAGGTTAATGAAAAATAAAGAAAAAATTTTTATTGAGTTGAAAAACCTGTCAAATGACCTTGATATAACAAAAAAAAGAGGTTTGACTGCAGAAGAGATTGCTGATAAGTTAAATATCAAAAGGAATGTTGTCAGCCATTTTTTAAATGAATTGCATAAAGAAGGTAAAGTTGTTAAGATAAATACGAGGCCAGTTTATTTTATAGATAAAGAGTTTTATGAGAAACAGTCGAATTTGTTTAGAAATAAAATTTCTGATTCTGAATCACCTATAAAGATAAAAAGTGATGATCCTTTTATGAAATTAATTGGATATAATGGAAGCCTTAAGGAACAGATTAAACTCTGTAAATCTGCAGCATCTTATCCGCCAAATGGTTTACCTATTTTACTGATTGGTCATACAGGTGTTGGGAAAAGTTTTATTGCGCAGCTTATATATGAATATGCAAAATCAATAAATGCTGTGGAAAAAAATGCGCCTTATATTATATTTAATTGCGCAGAATATGCCAACAATCCGGAATTATTATCGGCTAATTTATTTGGTTATGTAAAAGGTGCTTTTACTGGAGCCGACAAAGATAAAAGTGGACTTTTAGAAGAAGCTAATGGTGGATATCTCTTTTTGGATGAAGTTCATAGATTACCGCCGGAAGGTCAAGAAAAATTATTTTTGTTTTTGGATAAAGGTTTATTTAGGAGGTTAGGTGAGACAGGTAATTGGAGGACGTCAAAAGTCAGATTTATATTTGCGACAACTGAAGATCCTGAACAAACTTTAATAAAAACTTTCCTAAGAAGGATACCCCTTGTTGTTAATATTCCATCACTTAGTGATAGACCTTTACATGAGAGATTACAATTAATATATAATTTTTACAAAAATGAAGCAAAAAACCTTGAAATGGATATATTAATAAGTAAACAAGTTTTAAACGCATTAGTTAAGACAAATATTTCAGGCAATATAGGCAAAATGATAAATGTCATAAAATATAGCTGTGCTCAGGCATATAGTCAAATATCGAGGAATAAAATTAGTATATTACGAATTCATTTATATGATTTGCCAAGAGATCTACAGTATAATGCTGAGGACTTTCTAAAAGACAGTTTACAATTTAACGGTATGTTTATATCTCATAATAAAATAGATAAATATTTTGTTGATGATGTGGAAAATGATAAGAATATAAATGAAATAACAGAAAAGATATTAGATTTGTTTGCTAAATTTAAAAACGAAAATTTAAATATAGATAAGGTAAAAAATGAATCCTTGATGTATTTGAATCAACTTTCTGACATTGTTGTTTTTGGTAATAGTGAGAATCAAAATTTTGCAGACTCATTGTTGTTTAATACTATAAAAAGTGTAATAGACAATGTTTTAAATGTTATTGAAAATAATTATGGAATAAAATATTACGGTAATACTAGTATTGTATTAGCGCATTTTACCAATAAATTATTAGAGAATGTATCTATAAAATATGCTTCTAAAGTTGAAATTGTAGTAAATATTCTAAAGAATGTTTTCCCTAAAGAATTTATAATTGCTAATAAGATGATTGAACTTATCGAAGTTAATCTGGATGCTAAACTCGAGAAAATAGCTATTATTTATTTTACACTTTATATAAAAAGTATAAATAAAAATGATAATATAAACGTGATAAATTCGATAATAATTGCACATGGTTATTCAACTGCAAGCAGTATAGCAAGCGTTGCGAATAGACTTTTAGGACATTTTATCTTTGAAGCCTTTGATATGCCAATAGATATGTCAACACAAGATATTATGTTAAAGGTGGAAAGTTATTTAAAAAATATCGATACTTCAAAAGGTATTATTATATTAGTTGATATGGGCTCGCTAGAAGATATATACAAGTCTTTGATTAATGTAGTAGATGGAGATATAGGTATTATAAACAACATTACAACTCAACTGGCGCTGGATGTAGGTAACAGAATTATACAGGGACAATCTTTAGAACAAATTGTTGTAGAGTCTGTTAAGAAAAATAATAGCAGTTACAAATATATAAAATCAAATAAAAACAAAAAGACCGGTATTATAACAACATGTATGACTGGAATAGGAACGGCTGTAAAGATAAAAGATCTTTTGTATGAATGCTTAGCAAATGATGGCATTGAAATAATTGCATATGATTATGATAGGCTTAAAGGCAATGGATTTAAAGATGAGATATTCAAAAATTACAATGTAAAGCTTATAATAGGGACGGCTGATCCTGGAATAAAAGAGGTTCCATATCTGTCTTTGGAGGATTTGATTGCAGGGCGCGGAGATTTTATACTTAATAAAGTATTAAAAGATTTAACTGATGATAGAACTATAGAGCAGATTAATCAAGCTATAGTTAAGCTTTTTTCACTTCAAAATGTATTGAATTATTTAACTATATTAAATCCTGATAAAATAATTGATCAAGTTGAAAAAGCTATTTCAGATTTGGAATTAAGTTTGGGATTTAAATTTTCAAATGATTTAAAGATAGGGTTGTATATACACATAAGTTGTCTTATTGAAAGGCTAATTATGAAAGATCCAATTATGTCTTACAGTAATTTAAATGAGTTTGAAAAGTGTCATAGACAGTTTATAGATTTGATTAATTCTAGCTTTAGTGTCATAAAAGATATCTACAAAGTTCAAATACCAACGTCGGAAATAGGTTTTATATATGATATAATACATCAGAAGATTAATGATCTGGCTATTTAAAAATAACAAGGTATGGCACAACTTTTGCAATTTATTGTCTAAGAGGAGGTAAAAAATTAAAAAATGGTTGGAATAATTTTGGTATCACATGGGCCGTATGCTGAAGCATTATATGAATCACTAAAAATGATATATGGTGAGCAAGAAAAAGTTGAAGCGATTAATTTCACGATTGGAGAAAGTATAGATGATCTTAAAAAAAAGATAAATTTAGCAAAAAAAAGATTACAAACCGAAGAAATATTAATATTTGCTGACATAATAGGAGGCAGTCCGTATAATGTAAGTTCATTGGAGATAGATGACAAAGTTAATGTCATAACAGGTTTCAATATGCCTATGATTTTGGAAATTTTGTCAAAGAGAAATGAAAGATTATCAGTTGTATCAGATATTGCTAAAAATGCGGGCAAAAATGGAATAGTGGATGTTCATGAGAAATTATCTGAGAGACTTAACAAGCTTTGCGATTAGGAGGAATAACAAGATGTTGAAAGTGGTTCGCCTTGATGAGAGATTAGTGCATGGACAGGTAGTAAATAATTGGTGTTCAAGTGAAGCTATAACTGAAATAATTGTAGTTGACAAAAATGTAGTAAAAGATGAAATACGCAAAACTTTCATCGAGATGGCAGTTCCTGAAGACATAGAAGTGCTGTTTTGTGATGTTGATAGTGCTATCAAAATATATGAAGAAGAAAGCAAATATGAGAACTTGATGATTATATTTAGTAATCCTTTTGAAATATTAGAATTTTTGGACAAAGGAGGGAAAATAAATAGAATTAATATTGGCGGGCTGCCATATAAAAATGGTAAAAAACGTATAACTACCGCTGTGTATTTAAATGAGAATGAAATTGATGTTTTAAAAGAAATAGCTAAAAAAAATGTTTCTTTAGATGTAAGGATGCTTCCAAATGATAGAAGTATTAATATATTGACATTAATACAATCTAAGGAGGAATGACGATTGACAATAACAAAATTTATATTGTTATTTATTGTCACGTCAATTTCGGGAATAGGAGCTGCAGCAGAAGAATTTCAAACACATAGACCTTTGATTTCATCTACTTTAGTGGGTTTAGCTCTTGGTGATCTAAAAACAGGAATTATAGTTGGGGCTTCTATGGAGTTGATAGCGTTAGGGTGGATGACAATTGGTGCATCTGTTCCACCTGATCCTGCTATTGCAGGCACTATAGCTGCTGTAATGGCTATTATAGGAAAACAAAATATTGGCGTGGCTATAAGTATAGCTGTTCCAGTTGCGGTTGCTGGACAAGTGTTACAAATTGCTCAAAAAAGTACAATTGACGTATTTATAATGCATTTAGCAGATAAATATGCGGAAAAAGGTAGTACAAAAGGTGTAACTGCAATGCATTTTTTGACTGCGATACCTAGTGCATTAAGAGTCTCGATACCGTCTTTAATGGTAGCTTATTTTGCTAATGCGTCTAATGTAAGGGCTTTATTAGATAATCTACCAAAATCAATTACAATTGGCTTGCAAGTTTCTTCTGGTTTTTTAGTTGTAGTTGGTTATGCTATGATTATGGAATTATTAAATGCTAATGAATTACTGCCATTTTTCTTTATTGGATTTTTGACTATGACTTTTACTAAAATGACTTTAGTTGGATTAGCAATTATGGGAGCTAGTTTTGCAGCAATTTTTTATTTTTATTTCATAAAAGATGAAAATAAAAACGCACATAGAAATAAAAGAAGTAGAATTATAAATAATATAGCTGATGATATTGATAATGAAAAAAATGATGAAGCAATTATTAAAGATGAATCATTAAAGATAGGGCATAAAGATCTTTTAAAGATATTCTGGAGAATGCAATTCTATCAAATATCATGGAATTATGAAAGAATGCAAAATTTATGTTATTGCTACAGTATAATTCCTGTATTGAAAAAATTATATAAAACAAAAGAAAAATTATCAGAGGCTTTAAAGAGGCATATGGAATATTTTAACACCCATCAATTTACCGTGCCGATAATTTTAGGATTAAATGCTGCAATGGAAGAAGCTTTAGCGAACGAAGAAAAAATTAATGATGAAGCTATTACAGGAATAAAAATAGCTTTAATGGGACCGTTAGCGGGTTTAGGAGATCCAATATTCTGGGGAATATTTAGACCGATGATTGCAGCCATAGGTGCAGGAATAGGTCTCAGTGGAAGTTTATTAGGACCTTTAATATTTTTTGTAGTTATAAACTCGGTGCGATTAGTTATGCGATATTATGGATTAATGATTCCTTATTATAAAGGTATAAATATGATTGCGTCTATGAAAGAAATATTGCCTAAAATAATGAAGACAGTTGCTGTTTTAGCTTATGTTGTAATGGGTGGATTGGTAGCTAAATGGACGATAATCAATATACCAATCAAATTATATTCCTATTCAACTGAGGGCAAAATGTTTGTTGTTACGGCACAACAACAGTTAGATACTATAATGCCTAATTTATTACCACTTATATTAACTTTTTTAATATATTGGCTTCTTAAAAGAAAAGTTCCTGCAATATTTTGTATTATTGGACTTATGATTTTAGGGATTATAGGTTATAATTTAGGCTTTTTAGGGTTAGCTTCGTAGATTTATAGATATAGTGTAATTGACAGTTTACGTAATGACCGATTTAGGAAATATAGTGTAACAAGTTATTTATAAAATTAAGATTATTTACTGTAAAGAACGATGAAAAAGCATGTCTAGCAGTTTTACACTGCTTGGCATGCTTTTTGCACTATATAAAGTTAAATCTTTGAAAGAGAGGGGGGTAGAGATGCCAGTACCAAATATTTTATTAGTACGTATAGACAATAGGCTGGTTCATGGTCAAGTAGGTGTTACATGGACTACATCTTTAGGTGCAAATTTGATTGTTGTTGTTGATGATGAAGTCGCAAAAGATCCACTTCAACAAGAATTAATGGCTGTTACTGCTCAAGCGTCAGGTGTTGGAATTAGATTTTTTTCAGTGGATCAAACAATAAATATAATCCATAAAGCAGCACCAACTCAAAAGATATTTATTGTTTGTAAAACACCTGAAATAGTCAGAAAATTAATTGACGGTGGTGTACCAATAAAAGAGGTAAATGTAGGTAATATGCATTTTTCACAAGGCAAACGCCAAATCAGCAAAAAAGTTTATGTAGATGATAAAGACCTGGATGAATTACATTATATTAAGAAAAAGGGAGTAAATCTTTATATACAGGATGTTCCTAGTGACAGAAAAGAATATATTGATTGAGGAGGTAATGATTTATGCATAGTATTACATTAGTACAAGGTTTACTGCTGGCAATCTTAGCAATTATAGTTGGTATCGATTTTTGGCTGGAAGCATTATTTTTGTTTAGGCCAATTATAGTAGGAACACTGACAGGATTAATACTTGGCGATCCACAGACAGGATTAATTGCAGGTGGTCTTACTGAATTAGCCTTTGCTGGATTAACTCCTGCGGGTGGAACACAACCACCTAATCCTATTTTAGCAGGAATAATGACAACTGTCATTGCGTATACTACAGGAACTGATCCAAAAACAGCGATTGGATTAGCATTACCGTTTAGCTTTTTAATGCAGTATATAATATTATTTTATTATTCGAGCTTTTCATTCTTTATGCCAAAAGCTGATAAATATGCTGAAGAAGCAAATACCAGTGGTCTTGTTAAATTAAATATTTTGACAACGGCAATTGTTGCAATCAGTTATGGGGTAGTCGTATTTTTAAGTGTTTATGTCGCTCAGGATTTGATGAAAATACTAGTTAAATCTATGCCTGTATGGTTAGGACATGGTTTTGAAATAGCGGGTGGCATATTGCCGGCTGTTGGATTTGGAATGCTTCTAAAAGTTATGATGAAAGGTCAATATGTACCATATTTCATTATAGGATTTTTTATAGCATCTTTCATACCTTTTTCAAATTTGCTTCCAGTGGCTGTAATTGGTGCAGCTTTAGCAATATATGAATATTTTAATTCAAAGAATAAATTAGTCAAAAATGAAATGATGGCAATGAATGGAGATGATTATAATGAAGGAATCTAAAAAAGTATTGACTAAGAAAGACATAACTAAACTGGGACTTTTATCTTCTTTTCTGCAAGCTAGCTTTAACTATGAAAGAATGCAAGCTGGCGGATTTACAGTTGCACAATTGCCTTTTTTGAAGAAGATTTACAAGAACGATAAAAAAGGTCTATCAGAAGCAATGACGGACGATTTGGAATTTATAAACACACATCCAAATTTTGTAGGATTTTTAATGGGATTGCTTTTATCTTTGGAGGAAAATCATGAAGATAGAGCTATCATTAAGGGTTTGAAAGTCGCTTTATTTGGACCACTGGCTGGAATTGGAGATGCAATATTTTGGTTTACAATTTTGCCGATAGTTGCTGGTATTTGTTCTTCATTTGCTATGCAGGGAAATGCATTAGGCCCAATATTGTTTTTCTCTGTATATTTGACAATATTTTTACTTAGGATAGTATGGACACATTTAGGCTATAATTTAGGCACAAAAGCGATTGATTTAATTAAGACTAATTCACAAATTATTTCTAAAGCTGCATCAATATTAGGCATAACTGTCATCGGAGGTTTAATAGCATCTTATGTTCACATAAATGTTGTAAGTAAGATTGCTATAAATGCTAAACATGCTGTATCTTTACAGACAGATTTTTTTGACAAAATTTTTCCTAATATATTGCCATTAGGGTATACGCTGTTGATATTTTATCTTCTAAAAAAGAAAAATGTAAGTCCGGTAATACTTATTTTAACGACATTTATACTAGCTATCTTACTATCATTTATTGGAGTTTTATAATATGAAGAAAAATATCATATTAATTGGGCATGGAAATTATGCAACAGGCATGAAAAGTTCGATAGATTTGATAGCTGGTATAAATAGTCATTTATTTGCTATAGATTTTACAGAAAATGATTCTGATATAACTTTAAAAGAAAAGATACACAATGTGATAGATGAGATTATTGATCAGCCAATATTATTTGTTTGCGATATCGCAGGAGGAACTCCATTTAAAGTGGTTGCCAGCATTGCTAATTTTAATGACAATATGGAATTGGTAGCAGGATGCAATTTAAGCTCGTTGTTAGAAGCGATATTTCAAAATGACACATTGAGTTTAGATGAACTAGCTGAATTTATTGTTAATGCTAGTAAAAATTCAACAATTCGATTTAAAAAAATTGCAGTAAGTCAAGTGAAAAATGTTCAAGAAATAGAAGATGGAATTTGATTTAGGAATGTTTAGGAATGGGAGCAGGGCAATAGATATTTTAGAACCTCTGCTCCTAAATAACTTCATTAAATTTTGTAAAATTTCCAGTAAATTTTTATTTGGATACGTAAAAGATGCTAAATAAAATGATTTATAGTCATATTTTAATATATAAATTTGATGATTTTGATTGGAAGTGATTACATGCATCAAAAAAAATGTGTATTATTTGATGTTGATGGAACATTAGTAGACACTGAGAAAGTTACTATTGAAGCGTTAAAGATAACTATGAAAGAACTTTACAACAGAGATTACAGCAAGAATGAACTGAATTTTGCTGTAGGACTTCCTGGTAAGCATACTCTACACAAACTTGACATTGAGAATATTGATGCAACACTTAGAGTTTGGAATGAACAAATTCGAAAATTTATAAATGAAGTGAGGATATACCCTCAAATAGAAGAGACTCTTAATTCCTTAAAAAATAAAAATATTAAATTAGGAATTGTTACTTCAAGATATGGTTTTGAAGTAAAAGAAGACATTATGCTGAATGAAATTTTACATCATTTTGATTTAATAGTGACATATGATGAAAGCTTAAGGCCAAAACCATATCCTGATCAATTGTTAAAAGCATTAAAAGAGCTTAATAAAAATCCAGATGAAGCGGTATATGTTGGTGATACAAATTATGATTACGGATGTGCGAAAAGCTGTAATGTGGATTTTTTGCTGGCTAATTGGGGAGAAGTCGATCGAAGAGATAATTTCGATGATAAAAATATAAAAATATGCAATAAACCATTAGATTTATTGGATTATATTATAGGGGGTTAGATGAATGGCATTAGTCAATACAAAGAAAATGCTGGATGACGCAAAATTAAATGGATATGCAGTAGGTGCGTTTAACATACACAACCTCGAAACATTAAAAGCTGTTGTAAAAGCTACGTATGAGATGAATTCACCGTTAATTTTACAGACAACACCAGGTACAATTAAGCATGCAGGAGAAGACTATATAGCAGCAATTGCAAAAGTGGCATCTGAGAAATATGACATACCAATAGCATTACATTTAGACCACGGAAATTCTTTTGATATTGTTGTAAGATGCTTAAGAGCAGGTTACACTTCGGTTATGTTTGATGGGTCAATGCTTCCTTACGAGCAAAATGTTGCTGCTACCAAAAAAGTAGTTGAAATAGCTCATGCAGCAGGCGTTTCTGTAGAAGCAGAGCTTGGCAACATAGTAGGTGTGGAAGACGATATGTACGTAAATGAAGACACAAATGCATTTACAGATCCCAAAATGGCTGTAGATTTTGTAGAAGAGACGGGAGTTGACTCACTGGCTATAGCAATTGGGACAGCACATGGCCTATACAAAGGAGAAGTAAGACTTGACTTTGACAGATTAAAAGAAATAAGAAGCTTGATATATATTCCGTTAGTACTTCATGGTGCATCAGGTGTGCCCGATAATTTAGTAAGGAAGGCAATAGAGCTTGGTATAAACAAATTAAACATAGCAACAGAACTAAAGATTCCTTTTGCAAATGCAATAAAAGAGGTATTCAAAAATAACCCTAGCGAAAGTGATCCAAGGAAATACCTTGCACCCGGTGAGAAAATTGTAGAAGAAGTGGTAAAAGAAAAAATAAAGCTTTTTGGCTGTGGTGGTAAAGCATGATATTGACAGTTACGTTAAATCCCTCAGTCGACAGAAGTTATAGGGTTGACAATTTTCAGATTGATAAGATTTTTAGAGCTCAGGAAGAAAACAGCGAAGCAGGCGGTAAGGGACTAAATGTTACGAAAGTCATAAGAACATTAGGAGAGGATGTAAAAGCAACAGGATTTTTAGGTGGTAAAGCGGGAGAATTCATAGAAAGTGAGCTTAAAAAAATAGGTGTTGATTGCAACTTTATAAAAATAGATGGTGAAACCCGTACATGCATAGCAATATTGGATCCAATATTTAATACTCAAACGGAAATTTTAGAAAGAGGTCCTAAGATATCTCAAGAATATATAGAAAAATTTTTAGAAAGTTTTTATGAATTGTCCAGAATCTGCAATATTATAACAGCATCGGGAAGTGTACCGTCCGGTGTACCGGAAGATATTTACGTAGAATTAATAAACATTGCCAGAAAAAACGGGGCCAAATTCATTTTGGATACAAGTGGTGAATATCTCACAAATGGAATTAAGGCAAAACCTTTTATGATTAAGCCAAATAAGGAAGAGTTAGAGAAATTGCTAAATAGAGAGATCAAAGACATCCAAGATATTAAAAGAGCGATATTAGATCTCAATCAGACAGGAATAGAGGTTGTATCGGTTTCCCTAGGTAGTGAAGGTTCCGTAATTTCATGCAGTGATGGAGTGTTTAGGCTTAGGCCACCTAAAATAAAAGCGTTAAGTCCCGTAGGCTCAGGTGATTCATATGTAGCAGGCATGACTGTAGGAATTAAAAGAGAGCTTAGCTTGATTGATTCTGCAATTCTAGAAACTGCGTGTGGAACGGTAAATGCCATGTATTACAAGACAGGATATGTTACTATAGAAGAAGTAGATTATATAAAAAATAAAGTTTATGTAGAAAAAATTTAATATTAATTTGGATTAGACCAGCTAGTAAAAGTCAATAGGTTTTAAAAAGAAATTTAAAATTTTTTACGTTGTAAAAAAGGGTATAGCAAACAAACTCAATTAAGAGCCGAACTTTGAAAACTTAATATAGTTAATAGCTATTTCCAAGTATAGTGCAAGACTTTAAGCAGCTTTATGAATGTTCTGATATTGTTGTTTGTGTTCATCAGGTGTCTTTAATACAAAAGGCTTATTATCCCTTAGAACAGCAAATACAATATCTGAAATCTTGTGCATAACAGCTCCAAGAGCTACTTTTTTAGGTTTTGATTCCTTCTTTTTCTGGTAATAATCATAAAGTACAGGATTTATTGCTATACCATTTCTTTTAACTCTTACAGAAGCTAAAGCAATGGCATAGAGAACACGTCTAGCAATTTTAGAACCTCTTTTGGACATTTTATTGTCATTACCTTTAAAATGTCCAGATTCATTAACAGAAGGATCTACACCAAAATATGCAAA